>CACXHG010000118.1 GCA_902767355.1 uncultured Bacteroidia bacterium | reverse complement strand
CGCGACCCTGACGCTGGAAGTGACCCAGCGCAACCCGGTGCTGCGTTTCCAGACCGAAAGCGGAGGCTTCTACTGCGACAGCAGCGGGTTTATCCTGCCCCTGCTGGGCAAGGTCACCCTGGACCTGCCGGTGGTTAGCGGCCACCTGTGCTTCGACGCCCCGAAGAACTTCAGCGGCCATCCCACATCCGGACAGCAATGGCTCACCGAGCTGCTCAAACTGACCGAAACCGTGCGCCGCAACCCGTACTGGAGCCGGGAGATCGAGCAGATCTGGGTAGAAGACAGCAGCGACATCGTGCTCTATATGCGCAGTTGCGACGAAAAGTTTATCTTTGGAAGTCTGGGCGATACCGAGGCCAAACTTACCAAGTTGGCGGGCTACTACCGCACCATACGCCCCGAGGCCGCGGCCAAGGGCAAGAAATACACCACAGTAAACCTGAAATATAAAGATCAAATTATTTGCAAATAAATATGAACGATTATTTGGTAGCAGTTGAATTGTGCACCAGCAAGGTCGCGATGGCGGTCGCCGAAATGGGGACGGGCGGCGTCAAGGTGATCCACCACAAGGTCGTCCCCGTGAGCAAGGGAATGTCCAGAGGCGACGTGCAGAGCACCCAGCGCATCATTGAGGCCCTCGGGCGCTGCAAACGCGAGATTGAATCCGAGTTTGGCGAGACCATCACCGACGTGATTCTGTGCAGCGGAAGCCAGAGCCTGCGCACTGTGGACTATACGCTCCGGGCAAAACGCGGGGGCGGCTATATCAGCGCCGACGAACTGGCAAGCTGGCGCAGCCAGGCCTTTCACGCCGACACCGTAGCTGGCGAGATTGTGCTCGAAGCCATCCCCCAGTCCTACGACATAGACGACAGCATAGGCAACCCGCCCGACCAGGTAGAGGGAATGCCCGGCCGCCTGGTAGAGGCCAAATACCGCCTGGTGCTGGGCAAGGCCAGCGCCGACCGCAACAAACGCGACGTTGTGGAAAAATGCGGCATGAACGTGGTCCGCACCGTGCTCTCGCCCATAGGCAGCGCAGTGGCCACCCTCAACGAGAACGAGCTGGAAAACGGCGTCGCCCTGCTTGACATCGGCGCCGGCACCACCGACGTGGTGGTGGTCAAGGACCGCATCGTGCGCTCCGTGGGCGTCATCCCCTTCGCCGGCAACACCATAACCAGCGACATACGCTATCACACCTGCCTGACTACCGACGTGGCCGAAATCATCAAGATGAAATACGGCAACTGCATAGACGAGGGCTTCACCGAAAACAAGAAGCTGGTGATCCAGGGCGTGGGCGCCGGCGAGACCAAGGACGTGCCCCTGGACTTTTTGCAGCAGATTATCGAGGCCCGCGTGAGCGAAATTCTGGAGGCCGCCTACTATCTGATAGAGAAGTCCGGCTATATCAACAAGATACCCACCGGCCTGGTTATCACCGGCGGCACGGCTTACCTGGAGCACATCAAGGAGCTGGCCCGCGCCATAACCGGCATGAGGGTGCGCCTGGCAAATGCCCAGGGCAACATCTCCGAGAGCAGCAAGCGCAGCTGCTTCGACACCACCGCCTGTTCGCTGATTGGCGCGCTGATAGACAGTTTCAACAACGAGAGCGAGATTGCCGCAGGGCAAGGCTACAGCATACGCGCAGCCGCCCCCATACGCGACAACGAGATATTCGACGGCCAGGACATCACCAAGCTCAGCCGCCGGGAGAAAGCCCGCCTCGAAAAGGAGCGCAAGCGCCAGCTCAAGATGGAGGAGGCAGCCAAGAAAGCTGCTGAAAAAGAGGCTGCACGCAAGGCCAAGCAGGCGGCAGAACTGGAAGATGAGGAGGAAGAAGACGAAGAGGAAGAAGAACCCGAACTGGAGCCCAAGCGCGAACCCAGCAAGCTGGAAAAAACCTTTGGCGGTTTTATCAAGGATTTATTTGACACATCTGGCAATTAGGAAGTTATGGCAAAGCAAGTGGAATCAATCATACCCGACGACTGGAACGAGAAGAGCAACATTATCAAGGTCATAGGGGTCGGCGGCGGCGGAACCAACGCCGTGAGCTATATGTACGAAGAGGGCATGGACCACATCGACTATGTGGTGTGCAACACCGACTTCCAGCACCTGTCGGCCAGCCCGGTGCCCCAGAAACTGCAGCTTGGCGGCGTCATCACCAAGGGTCTCGGCGCCGGAACCGACTATCTGATAGGCAAGAAGGCTGCCACAGAGTCTATCGATGACATCAACAATATCCTCACCGGCACCAACGAGATGGTGTTCATCACCTGCGGTATGGGCGGAGGCACCGGCACCGGCGCCGCGCCCGTGATTGCCGAGGCCGCCAAGTCCAAGGGCCTGCTCACCGTGGCCGTGGTCACCATCCCCTTCCGCGACGAAGGCCCTGACGCCATGTATCGCGCCACCGAAGGCATACGCGAGCTGAGCCGGCACGTGGACTCGCTCATCATCATCGACAACCAGCGGCTCTACGAGGTATATCCCGACCTGGAGTTCTTCGACGCCCTCAACAAGGCCAACGAGGTGCTGGCCACGGCCGTCAAGAGCATCACCGACATCATCTTCACCCGCGGTCTGATCAATGTCGATTTCGCCGATGTCAAGAGGATCATGAAAGACAGCGGAATGGCCTTCATGGGCATAGGCACCGGCAGCGGCACCGACCGCGCCCACCGTGCAGTGGAAGCCGCCCTGGCTTCGCCGCTGATGAACAACTGCGACATCACCCGCGCCAGCAAGGCCCTGGTGAACATCACCGCCAGCAAGATGCACACGGAGGAGAAGCAGCAGATTATGGACTATGTGATCAACGCCACCGGCGGCGCCAGCAATTTCAAGTGCGGCGTGGTGCGCGACGATTCGCTGGGCGAAGACATCAAGGTGACCATCGTGGCCACCGGCTACGACATGACTGACCTGCCGCAGGTGGACACCGACCAGATAAACCGCGACAAGATCATCACCGTGGACATCACCGACGAGAACTTCTCCTACATCCGCCACGGCCTGCCGCTGAGCACTGGAGACTTTCTCTCCGTGACCAAGAAGGACCGCTACATAGGCAAGCCGGCCCTGATAGTGGAAAACTCCGAGGACCTGCAGCAGAAAGAGAGCGAGACGGCCTTCGACCGCCGCGACCGCATGTTGCGCAAGCAGCGTAAGGAGCAGATTATGCAAAACATAGAAAACAGCCAGAACAACAACTGATTATGAAGACAGTAGGAATGGCCTGCGACCATGCGGGCTTCGAACTTAAAGAGTATATAAAGGGCATTCTGGAGGGCAAGGGCTACAGCGTGAAAGACTTCGGCACCCACTCCAGCGAGAGCATGGACTATCCCGACACCGCACACCCCCTGGCACAGGCCGTAGAGGCCGGCGACGTCGATTTCGGCGTGGCCATGTGCGGCAGCGGCAACGGCATCACCATGACCCTCAACAAGCATCAGGGAGTGCGCGCCGCGCTCTGCTGGGATCCGGAAATCGCCTCCCTGGCCAAGCGTCACAACAATGCCAACATCCTGTCTATGCCAGCCCGCTTCATAAGCAAGGACGAGGCTGTGGCAATCCTTGAGGCTTATCTTAGCGCCGAATTCGAGGGCGGCCGCCATCAGAGGCGCATAGACAAAATCCCCTGCTGCAAGTTTGGAGATTAAGCCCACCATAATAGACAGCGGCTTTTGCTGGCCCATCGCAGCCAGTCTGGAGAGCTATCCGGACGGGATGGTATTTGTGATAGACAAACCCTACCGCTGGACCAGCGCCGACGTGGTGCGCAAAATCAAATTCTCCCTGGAGCGGCATTTCCACCGCCGCAAGCTCAAGGTGGGTCATGCCGGCACGCTGGACCCGCTGGCCACCGGCATCCTGCTGGTGTGCGTGGGCCGCGCCACCAAACTTGCCGAAAGCCTGCAGTCGCACACCAAGGAATATGTCGCCACGATAGAGTTTGGCGCCACCACCGCTAGCTACGACCTGGAAAAGGAGATAGACGCCACTTACCCCCACGAACACATCAGCCGCGAGGCCGTAGAGGCGGCGCTGAAGGGCTTCATCGGCCCCCAGGAGCAGGTTCCGCCCGTGTTCTCGGCCAAGATGATAAACGGCGCCCGCGCCTACGAATATGCCCGCAGCGGCGAAGCCGTAGAGATGAAACCCTCGCTGATTACCATAGAAGAAGCCCGGCTGCTGGAGTTCGGCCCAGGCACCTGTGGCCGGCCGCAGGCCATCGTCCGCCTCCGCTGCAGCAAAGGCACCTACGTGCGTTCCTTTGCCCGCGACCTGGGGCTGGCCCTTGGCAGCGGCGGCCATCTGACCGCCCTCAGACGCACCGCTTCCGGCGATTTTGAAATAAATCGCGCAATTTCTTTGGATTTTTTGCAATCATCTGATAATTTTGCCGTTTCATTACCATAATTGCGCATGAAACAAAAAGAATTCGAATTCCCGCTGACCCTGGACCAGATTGCAAAGTACCCGAGCGAAGAGCGCGACGAGTGCCGCCTGATGGTCCTGCACAAGGACACCGGCGAGATCGAGCACAGGATTTTCAAAGACCTCATCGACTATCTCGACGAGGGCGATTTGTGCGTTTTTAACGACACAAAAGTCTTTCCCGCAAAGCTTTACGGCAACAAAGAAAAGACAGGGGCCGAAATCGAGGTGTTCCTGCTGCGCGAGCTCAACCGCGACCAGCATCTGTGGGATGTCCTGGTGGACCCCGCCCGCAAGATCCGCATAGGCAACAAGCTCTATTTCGGAGAGGACAACTCGCTGGTGGCAGAGGTGATAGACAACACCACCTCCCGCGGCCGCACCCTGCGCTTCCTCTACGACGGTCCCTACGAGGAATTCAAGAAGGCCCTCTACTCCATCGGCTCCCTGCCGGTCCCCAAATGGATACGTCCCAAGGCCGAGCCCATCGACACCGAGCGCTTCCAGACCATATATGCAAAGCACGAGGGCGCCGTGGCCACTCCGGCCGCCGGCCTGCACTTCAGTAAAATCCTATTCAAGAGGCTTGAAATCAAGGGCGTGGAGCAGGCATTCATCACCCTGCACATGGGCAATGCGCATTTCCACACCGTGGACGTGGAAGACCTCTCCAAGCACAAGATGGACAGCGAGCCGCTGTTTATCTCTGCCGAAACCGCAGCCAAGGTCAACGCCACCAAGCACAGCGGCCATCGCATCGTGGCCGTGGGCATCACCGTGCTGCGCGGCCTGGAGACCTTCGTGACCACAACCCAGGAAATCGAAGAATTCGAGGGCTGGACCAACAAATTCATCTTCCCGCCCTACAAATTTTCCATACCGGACGCGCTGATTTCAAATTTCCACCTGCCCAAATCCACAATGCTGATGAACGTGGCCGCATTCGGCGGCTACCGCAACGTGATGCACGCCTACGAAGTTGCCCTGCAGGAAGGCTATAAATTCGGCACTTACGGCGACGCAATGCTGATTATCTGATTTTAAAAACATACAGGCGGGTCAAGTTTTGAGAATTTTCCCCGCCTGAATAGTTCCGTCGGCTTATATTGCAGCAAAAAAAGATGCAAGAGAGCAGACGGAATTTTTTAGTGCGCACCGCCATAGTGGCGAGGTGCTTTGAGGGCCTGGAGACTGCCGGGGCGAGGCAGATGGCAGAGGCCTTCGGCAGTATTGACGGCCTTTTCGATGCCGGAGCGAAGGCTGTTACAGAACGTTTCCCCGGCATGGAACGCATTGCCGGGCGGCTTTTCAGCCCGGGCAGCTGGGCTGCGGCAAGCCGCGACATAGACTGGGCGCTGGAGCACGGGCTGGAAATCTCGACCCTGGAAGATGACAGCTACCCTTCTCGGCTCAAGGCCTGCCCAGATGCGCCGCTGATGCTCTACAGCAAGGGCCGGTGCAATTTTGAAAGAAGCCGCTTCATTGCCGTCGTGGGCACGCGCGCCTGCACCCAGTGGGGCCGCCGCTACTGCGAGTCGGTGGTGGAGGGCCTCTCCCGGCTCGGCGTCAAGCCGGTGGTGGTGAGCGGGCTGGCGTTGGGCATAGACACCTACGCACACAGTTTTGCCCTTCGCTACGGGCTGGACACGGTGGCCGTGATGGGCACCGGCTTCGACACCATATACCCGCACAGCAACGAGCAGCTGGCAGAGCAGATTGCCCGCCACGGGGCCATTGTGAGCGAATTCTCGCCCTTTACGCCCTCCTACCCCATCAATTTCGTCCGGCGCAACCGCATTATCGCCGGCCTGGCCGACTGCACGCTGGTGGTAGAGTCCAAAGAGAAGGGCGGAGGACTGATAACGGCCAAGTTTGCAATGGATTACAACCGCGGGGTCTTTGCCATACCGGGCCGCATGGACGACAATACTTTCAAGGGCTGCAACCGCATCATCGAAGATAATATAGCCTCCATGGCCACGGGGCCGGACTCTGTCATACGCGCCATGGGCTGGGACCAGGATGGCGGCCGCCTGCCGCTGAGCTACGACGGCCCGGCATCGGGCGACCCGCTGAAAGCCAAAATCCTGGGCTGGCT
>CACXHG010000117.1 GCA_902767355.1 uncultured Bacteroidia bacterium | reverse complement strand
TGCCGGCTGGGCTGCCGCTGCTTCTGCCTCGGCCTTGGGCTTGCGGCCACGCTTGCGTGCGGGTTTGGCCTCTTCTGCCGCGGGGGCTTCTGCCTTCGGTGCGGGCGCTTCCACGGGCTCGCTGGCTGCCTTGGGCTTGCGGCCGCGCTTGACGGGCTGGGGTTCGGCCTGCTCTGCAGCAGGCGTATCATTCTGTTTCTTGGATGTTTTAGCTTTTACGGTGCGGGTTCTTTTGATGGGCTCACTGCTCTGAATGGCCTGTTCGTCAAGAATCACATATACCAAATCCTTGTCCGAGATGGATTCAGGTTTCTTAACTTTAAGCTTCTTGGCAATCTCAACCAATTCTTCCCTACTCTTGCCGTTGAGTTCGATTATGTCGTACATATATAAATTTTGATTATCCCGGGAGTCGAGAAAGCCACTCCCGTATTAGGATGCACAAAAGTAAGAATAAATCGGCTAAAAACAAAAAGATATTAGCCAAGGCCGGGGCGCATCTGGGCTGCGAGGGAGTCGGCTGCCGCCGCGGCGGCTTCGGCAAAATCTTCGCCCGTAGAGGCATAGATAATCCCTCGGGAGGAGTTGACCAGCAGGCCGCAGCGCATGTTCAGGCCATACTTGGCCACTTCCGCCACACTGCCGCCCTGGGCTCCTACGCCGGGCACCAGCAGGAAATTGTCGGGACAGATGCTGCGTATCTCGCCCAGCATTTCGGGGCGCGTCGCCCCTGCCACAAACATCAGATTGTCGGGCGTGCCCCATTC
Organism: uncultured Bacteroidia bacterium; assembly: GCA_902767355.1. Classification (GTDB taxonomy): domain Bacteria; phylum Bacteroidota; class Bacteroidia; order Bacteroidales; family UBA932; genus Equibacterium. The sequence continues at coordinate 18,768 of CACXHG010000117.1, read as the reverse complement.
CATAGCCTTGGATATCACGCTCTTGTACAGCCCGCCTTCCAGCTCGAAATCGGCTGCGGAGGCATTGGATGTAAGACCCAGCACCACAGCCCACTTGCCTTCGTAGGCCAGGAAGGGGGCTATCGCATCGCGGCCCATGTAGGGCGACAGGGTCACGGCGTCGCAGGGCATATTCTCGAAGAAAGCCTTTGCATAGCGGCCTGCGGTATTGCCTATATCGCCGCGCTTGGCGTCGGCAATCACCATTATCTCGGGGTAGTGCTCCTTGATGTAGCCGACGGTCATCTCCAGCTGCTGCCAGCCCCAGCTGCCGTAGCACTCGAAAAAAGCGGTGTTGGGCTTGAAGCAGACCGCAGTGGCCGCAGTGGCATCTACAATCTCGCGGCAGAAGATAAAGAGCGGATATTTTTCGCCTTGCAGACAGGCGGGAATCTTTTCCAGGTCAGGATCCAGGCCCACGCACAGATAGCTCGCCTTGGCCTTGATCTGGGCGTATAGCTGATTACTTGTCATAATACTTATAGAATAATGCTATTGACTCCATCCCCTTGAAGAGCTGGTCCAGCAGGTAGCTTTCGTTGGGAGAATGGATAAAGTCGCGCTCCAGGCCGAAGCCCATCAGCAGCGGGTCGGCGCCCAGGATCTGCTGCATGTCGGCCAGGATGCCTATGCTGCCGCCGCCGCGACTGGGCACCGGCTCTATGCCATAGACCTCGCCCATAGCCCTGGAGGCAGCCTGATAGGCCTTGGAGCTGACGGGAATCAGGAAGCCGTCGCAGCCGTGATGCTCTATGACCTCTACCATGACGTCGGAAGGCGCGATGCGGGCGATATGCTTGCGGAACAGGTCCGCTATCTTTTCGCAGTGCTGGTTGGGTACCAGGCGCATAGACACTTTGGCGCTGGCCTGGCGCGGGATGATGGTCTTGGACCCTTCTGCCGTAAAGCCGCCCACGATGCCGTTAACATCCAGGCAGGGCCGGATGGAACGCCTCTCCTGGGTGGTATAGCCCTGCTCCCCGCGAAGGCCCGGGACGCCTATTTCGTCACGGAATTCCTGCTCGCTGAAGGGAGCCTTCGAGAGCATCGCACGCTCGTCTGAAGAAAGATCCACGACATCGTCGTAAAAGCCCTCTATGGTCACACGGCCGTCTTTATCTATCAGAGAGGCGATTATCTGGCAGAGCACATTGGCCGGATTGGCCACCGCACCGCCGTAGTGCCCGGAGTGCAGGTCGGCATCCGGACCCTTGACCACTATTTCCATATAGGCCAGGCCGCGCATGCCGGTGTTGATAGACGGCACCTTGGCGGATATCATGGTGGTGTCGGACACCAGTATTACGTCGCAGGCAAGCAAATCCTTATGCGCCTTAACCCACTCTGGCAGCGAGGGGGAGCTGATTTCCTCTTCGCCCTCGAAGATGAACTTGACATTGTGGCGCAGCCGGCCGCTGGCACAGAGGTATTCAAAGGCCTTTATATGCATGAATATCTGCCCTTTGTCGTCGTTGGCACCGCGGGCGTAGATGGCGCCGTCGCGTATCTCGGGCTCGAAGGGCGCGCTCTTCCACTCGTCTATCGGATCTACCGGCTGCACATCGTAGTGGCCATAGACCAGCACGGTGGGCGCCTCTGCAGAAAGCAACTTCTGCGCGAACACCACCGGATGGCCGGCGGTGGGGTAAACCTGGGCGCTGTCGGCCCCGGCGGAGAGCAAAAGCTCGCACAGCCGGCTGGCGCAGCGGCCCATATCTGCTTTATGCTCAGGCTCGCTGCTCACCGAAGGGATGCGCAGCAGCGAGAAGAGCTCTTCGTAGAATCTGGATTCGTTCTCTTTTATATATTGTTTCATAATCTGCCTATTTTGTACAAAAATAGCTAATTTTTACTAACTTTGCATCCCTTTATACCGATTAGAAATCAATTATATACTAAAATGCAGATTAAAGAGAACAGAATTGACGCGAACAACCTTACGCTGACCGTCACAGTAGAGAAGAACGATTGGGCAGAGCCCAGAAAGAAGAAACTGAACGCTTTCCGCCACCAGGCAGACATCAAGGGCTTCCGCCGCGGAATGGCCCCCATGTCCCTGATAGAGCGGCTCTATGGCAACCAGGCGATGGCCGAAGTCATCAACACCCTGGTGGGCGAAGCTCTCTCGAAGCACATAGAGGAGAACAAGCTCAGCGTGATCGGCGAGCCCCTTCCCAGCGAGCGCGAAATTGAGAACGACTGGGAAAACGGCGAAAGCCTGACCTTCGAGTACGACCTCGGTCTCTATCCCGATACCGACATAGACGTAACCGCAGAGGATAACATCCCTTATTATAAAGTCAAGGTCACAGAGGCTGCCAAGGCCGACTACAAGCAGAACCTGCTCAAGCAGTTCGGCACCCTGGCCGACGCCGAGACCCTGGGCGAGGATGACTTCATGACCGCCGACTTCGAGCAGGGCGACACCCGCATCGAAGACACCTACGTGGCCCTGCGCTCCATGGCCAGCGACGAGATCAAGAAGCAGTACGTCGGCCTCAAAGTGGGCGACAGCCGCGATGTGAACGTTGTGGAGACCTTTGCCAACGAGACCGACCGCGCAGCCATGCTCCGCATGAAGAAAGAGGAACTGGCAGCCATGGAGCCCGTCTGGAAAATGACCGTCAAGAGCGTCAAGACCTACAAGGACGCCGAGGAGAACCAGGAGACCTACGACAAGATCTTCGGCGAAGGCGCAGTCAAGGACGCCGCCGGCTTCGACAAGAAGATCGCCGAGCGCCTGGCAGAGGAATATCAGAGCGAGAGCGACTGGCGCTTCGGTCAGGACGCGCGCGACTACATGATCAAGAAAGCTAACCTCACCCTCCCCGACGGCTTCATCAAACGCTGGCTGCTGGCAGCCAACGAGGGCAAGTTCACCGCAGAGGACATCGACCGCGAGTTCGACGCCTTTATGAAGGACTTCCGCTGGGACATCATCCGCGGCCAGATCATGAAGGCCCACGACCTGAAGGTCACCAAGGAGGACATGGAGAAAGAGGCCCGCAACTATGTGAACTACCAGTACGCCATGTACGGCCTGTCTTCCCTGCCCGAAGAGCAGACCAAAGAGGCCGCTAACCGCATGCTCGCCGACGAGCAGCAGGCCCGCCGCATCTTTGAGAAGGTGGAGAACGACCTTGCCATCGACTTCATCAAGAAGACTGCGACCCTGACCAAGAAGAGCATCTCCCTGGAAAAGATGCGCGAGATGAATAAATAACCGGATATGAAATCAGAATTCGAGAAATATGCGGTCAAGGACCGCGGCATCAGCTCGCTGACGCTCGACGGCTATGGCAAGCTGGTGTCCAGCTACATGAACCCGATGATCATCGAGGAACGCCAGCTGAACGTGGCCCAGATGGACGTGTTCTCCCGCCTGATGATGGACCGCATCATCTTCCTGGGATGCCCAATCAACGACGAGGTGGCCAACATCATCCAGGCCCAGCTGCTCTTTCTGGACAGCAACGGCTATGACACCGACATCTCCCTGTACATCAATTCGCCGGGCGGCGAGGTGTATGCAGGCCTGGGCATCTACGACACCATGCAGACCATCTCCAGCGACGTGCACACCATCTGCACCGGCCTGGCGGCGTCGATGGCCTCCATACTGCTGGCTGCCGGCACCCGCGGCAAGCGCAGCGCCCTGCCCCACTCCCGCGTGATGATCCACCAGCCCATGGGCGGCGTGCAGGGTCAGGCCTCCGACATAGAGATTACCGCCAAGGAAATCCTCAAAATCAAAGACGAGCTCTATCAGATTCTGGCCGACCACACCGGCAAGACCTTCAAGCAGATTGTCAAGGACGCCGACCGCGACTACTGGATGAGCGCAGAAGACGCCCTCCAGTACGGTATGATAGACGAAATCGTAAAGAAGAACAAGAAATAAGCCCCTAAATGGCTAAAAAGACAAATAACCATCAGGAACACTGCGTATTCTGCGGTCGCAGCCAGGACGAGGTCGAGCTGCTGATCACCACCGAAAACGCCGCCATCTGCTCCGACTGTGCCGAAGCGGCTTACAGCGCGGTGCGCGAAGTGCTCCACCCCGCCGGCAGCAATATCAAGAGCAACGGGCACATAGAGGGGGACTTCTCGCTCAAGAAACCCCGCGAGATGTTCGACTTCATGAGCCAGTATGTGATTGGCCAGGACGCAGCCAAGAAGGTTCTCGCCGTAGCGGTCTATAACCACTACAAGCGCATAGAGAACAAGGACCACGGCCTGATAGAGAAGTCCAACATCCTGCTGGTCGGCCCCACCGGCACCGGCAAGACCCTGCTGGCCCGCACCATCGCCAAGATGCTCAACGTGCCCTTCGCCATCGTGGACGCCACCATACTCACGGAGGCCGGCTATGTGGGAGAAGACGTGGAGAGCATCCTAACCCGCCTGCTCCAGGACGCCGACTACAATGTGGAGAAGGCCGAGAGGGGTATCGTCTTCATAGACGAGATAGACAAGATAGCCCGCAAGAGCGACAACCCTTCCATCACCCGCGACGTATCGGGCGAAGGCGTGCAGCAGGCCCTTCTGAAGATTATAGAGGGCAGCATCGTGAACGTCCCGCCCCAGGGAGGCCGCAAGCACCCCGAGCAGCAGATGATTGCCGTCAATACCGACAACATCCTCTTCATCTGCGGCGGCGCCTTCGAGGGCATCGAACGCCATATCGCCCATCGCCTGAATACCCAGGTCGTGGGCTATGAGGCGCAGAAGAAGCGCGCGCTGATAGACAAGGACAACATGATTCAGTATGTCGCTCCCCAGGACCTGCGCGCCTACGGCCTCATCCCCGAGATTATCGGCCGCCTGCCGGTCATCACCCACCTCAACGCCCTGGACCGCAACACCCTGCGCGCCATCCTCACCGAGCCCAAGGACAGCATCGTGAAGCAATACACAGAGCTGTTCCGCCTGGACGGCATAGAGCTGGAGATCAAGGACGACGTGCTGGACTTCATAGTGGACAAGGCCATAGAGTTCAAACTCGGAGCCCGCGGACTGCGCTCCATCTGCGAGACCATGATGATGGACGCCATGTTCGAGGCCCCCACAAGCAAGAAGAAAAAGTTTGTGGTGGACCTTGCCTACGCCAAGGAGAAGGTAGAGCAGAGCGCACTGTATATGGCAGCGCAAGTAGTCAAGGATAATGACTAAGATTTCTGTCATAATCCCTCTCTACAACTCTGCCGGATTCCTCCCCACTCTCTTCGGGAACATACGGCAGCAGAGGCTTCTGCCCGACATAGAATTTGTATTCATAGACGATCACGGCCGCGACGATTCCGCGGCCGTGGCGCGTTCTCTGGCCTCGGGGCTTAACTGCGTATTCGGCGCCACGCCGGCCAACTTGGGTCCCGGAGCCGCCCGCAACACAGGCCTGGAGCTTGCCAGCGGCGAATATGTCGCCTTTCTGGACAGCGACGACGCCCTGGACCCCGACTTCTGCGCAAGTCTCTACTCTGCGGCTAAAGAGCACGACGCCGATCTGGCTTACTGCCACATAGCCTCCGTCAAAGACGGGCGGCGCAGCGTCTGGCGCAACCCTATGGTCCCTGGCGGGGACTTTGCGCTCAACCGGCTGTCTTATCTGAAGCGCTACAAATCGTTTTTCACATCTTACATCTACCGGCGATCCTTTATCCTGGAAAACGGCATCCGTTTCCCTGCAACCCGCAGCGCCGAAGACAGTTGCTTTCTGACAGAAGCCCTGCTGTGCGCCTCCCGGATCGCTTCGGTGGACCGGGCCATGTATTGCTACCTGCAGCGCAGCGACTCCGTGTCCCAGAAAAAGGACGACGGCCGCTGGCAGCAGCGCATGGCCTCTTTCGACGCCCTGCTGGAATTTGCCCGCGGCAAAGGCCTGTATGACCGATACAAGGATATACTCGACTATCTGTACATCAAGAAGGCGGCCATAGGCGCCGCCCGCAACTGCCCCGCCGCCCGCAGGGAAATCGCCGCCCGACTGGCCGGAAAGCTCCCGCAGTGGAAGCGCAACAGCTACTACCGCCGCGACCTTGCATGCCGCGCCGCCGCATTTGCGCTAGGGCTGCGCTAGCGCCCGTCGTACATTTCTTTGTAGTAGTTCTGGTAGTCGCCGCTGGTGATGTTGTCCATCCAGTCCTGGTTGTCCAGATACCAGCGGACAGTCTTCTCGATGCCTTCTTCAAATTGCAGGGAAGGTTCCCAGCCCAGTTCGCGCTGTAGCTTGGAAGAGTCGATAGCATAGCGCAGGTCGTGGCCGGCGCGGTCGGTGACATAGGTAATCAGGTCCAGGTCCTCGCCGGGGGCGCGGCCGAGCAGGCGGTCCACAGTGTTTATCAGAACCTTTATCAGGTCTATGTTCTTCCATTCGTTGAAGCCGCCGATGTTGTAGGTGTCGCCAATTTTTCCTTCGTGGAAAATAATGTCGATGGCCCGGGCGTGGTCCTCTACATAGAGCCAGTCGCGCACGTTCTCGCCCCTGCCATAGACGGGCAGCGGCTTGCGGTGGCGGATATTATTGATAAACAGCGGAATGAGCTTCTCGGGGAACTGGTACGGCCCGTAGTTGTTGGAGCAGTTGGTCACGATGGTCGGCAGGCCGTAGGTGTCGTGGAAGGCTCTCACGAAGTGGTCCGACGAGGCCTTTGACGCACTGTAGGGACTGTGAGGCTGATACTTGAGATCTTCGGTGAAGAACTTCTCGCCATAGGCCAGGTGGTGCTCGCTGCTGGAGGCCTTGGTGCTGAACGGGGGCTCGACGCCCTGCGGATGGGTCATCTCCAAAGCGCCGTACACCTCGTCGGTAGAGATGTGGTAGAAACGCTTGCCCTCATATTTGTCCGGAGCCTGCTCCCAGGCCAGCCGGGCCGCCTGCAGCAGGGCAAGGGTGCCCATCACATTGGTCTGGGCAAAGGTAAACGGGTCGCGGATGCTGCGGTCCACATGGCTCTCGGCCGCCAGGTGGACGACACCGCTGACATTATACTGCGCAAAGAGCTTCTGCAGCAGTTCAAAATCGCATATGTCGCCCTTCACGAACAGGTAGTTGGGGTAATTCTCAATATCCTTCAGATTGGCCAGGTTGCCGGCGTAGGTGAGCTTATCCAAGTTTATGATCAGATACTCGGGATACCTCGTCACAAAGCGGCGTACCACATGGCTGCCGATAAACCCGGCACCGCCGGTCACCAGAATGGTTTTTCTTGCATCAAGCGCGTCCATTATTTCAATAGGTCAAGTAAATATTGTCCATAACTGTTTTTCTCCATGGAAGAGGCCAGTTCGTGCAGTCTCCCGGCCGAAATCCAGCCCTTCTTGAAGGCTATCTCTTCCAGACAGGCGACCCTGGCGCCGGTGCGGTCCTCGATCACTTCTACAAAAGTGGAGGCCTGCAGCAGGGAGGCAAAGGTGCCGGTGTCCAGCCAGGCGAATCCGTTGCCCAGAAGTTGCACCCGAAGCCGGCCATGGCCGAGAAACTCCTGATTCACGGAGGTGATCTCCAGCTCGCCGCGCTCCGAGGGCTTCACGCCACGCGCAATATGCACTACATCGTTCGGATAGAAATACAAACCCGTCACGGCATAGTCGCTCTTGGGCCGCTGCGGTTTCTCTTCTATGGAAAGGCAGTTCCCGTCGGCGTCGAATTCGGCCACGCCATAGCGCTGAGGGTCGGCCACCCGATAGCCGAACACAGTGGCCTTGCCCTCGGTTTCGGCCTCTGACACGGCATCTTGCAGCATCTTTTCAAAGCCCTGTCCATGAAAGATATTGTCGCCCAGAACCAGGCAGACGCTGTCGCTGGCGATAAAATCCGCACCGATTATAAAGGCCTGCGCAAGACCGTCCGGCGACGGCTGCTCGGCATAGCTGAAGTGCACGCCAAAGTCGCTGCCGTCCCCCATCAGGCGCCGGAAGGCGGGCAAATCAGAGGGCGTGGATATGATAAGGATGTCGCGGATGCCGGCCTGCATCAGCACCGAAATCGGATAATAAATCATAGGCTTGTCATACACCGGAAGCATCTGCTTGCTGATGCCCCTGGTGATGGGATACAAGCGTGTGCCGCTGCCGCCTGCCAGTACGATTCCTTTCATAAAAAATATTTTAAAAATCCTGTTAGGTTTCCGCCCCTTCTGCATTTAAGAGGTAAAACGGAACAAACATTACAAATATATGAAAAAATTAATTGGCAAACACCTCGCCGTGCTGGGATTGGTTGTTGTGGCGCTGACGGGGTGCTCAAAAGGTTTCGCAGGGGTTTCGGATTATGCCTCCGACAAATATTCACTGGCTCCAGGCGAAGCCTACGAAATGGCCGACGGCGCCGGCGGTGAGGTCCCTGGCGACGGCCAGGGTGCTGCGAGCGGCGTTGTGACCGCCGGAGAGTGGAACGATATCGCCACATGGCAGTTCTGGGGCAGCCTGCAGAACAACAAAGAGTGGGCAAGCCACGCATCCTACTGGAGATTCTTCCCCTATAACTTCGTTTACCTGGAGCTCAGCGGCAGCGACGGAAGTCCTGCAGTCGGCCTCAAGGCCGTCCTGAGCAAAGACGGGAATAAAGTCTGGGAGGCTGTCAGCGACAACACCGGGCACGCCGTGCTCTGGGCCGGACTCTTCGAATCGACCTATGCCGTGGGCGAAGGCTACAGCCTGGAAATAGACGGCAAGGATTACCCCGAGTTTGAATTCACAACCCTCGGCAGCACTGCGGCCGTGGCCAACAAATTCACCGTCGCTTCTGCCAAAAAAGACAATGCGATAGACGTGGCATTCATAGTAGATGCCACCGGAAGCATGGGCGACGAGATTGACTTCCTGAAAAAGGACCTCGAAGACATCATCAAGCTGGTCGACGAGCAGTGCACTGCCAAGGTGCGCACCGGCTGCCTGTTCTACCGCGACGAAGGCGACGAATACATCACCCGCCCCTCGCAGTTCACGACCAATCTGGAAGACACCAAGAAATTTATCTCTAAACAGGAAGCTGCCGGTGGCGGCGACTGGCCCGAGGCTGTACACACAGCTCTTTCCGAAGGCCTGCAAAGCCTTAACTGGAGCAGCGACGCCCGCAGCCGCGTGGCATTCCTGGTGCTGGATGCACCCGCTCACCACGAAGATGCAGTGATCGCCTCCTGCCAGAAGAGCATAGAGCAATACGCCAAGATGGGCATCAAGATAGTGCCCGTATCCGCCAGCGGCATAGACAAGGCCTGCGAATACCTGCTCCGCAGCTTTGCCCTCGGCACCAACGGTACATACGTGTTCATCACCAACGACAGCGGCGTGGGTGGCGACCATATAGAAGCCACCGTGGGCGAGTATCAAGTAGAGAAATTACGAGATCTCATAGCGCGACTTATCATAGCTTACGCCAAGTAAGCCGCGTCTTCTGTATTTTAAGTTATATTAGTTATTTGTCGAAGAAAGGCCAGCTCCACTAAGTGGGGTTGGCCTTTTGGGTTGGCGAACGCCGGGCGGGGAGTAACACCCGGCGGGGAGGGAAACCAGGCGGGAAGCGCCGGGCAAGGTCTGCCGAAATGCGTGCCACCCGGCCCGGGAAGTGCACCCGACACACCTGTTCGTGCCGTAAAACGACAAAAGCCGGCCCACACGAAGGGGACCGGCTTTGTCGTATTGCCTGAAACCAGGCTTTTCTGCTAACCGAAGTTGTCGTAGAGTATGCTCTCGGGAGCGACGCCAAGGCTGTCGAGCAGGCCGTTGACGGCGCCGACCATCATGGGCGGACCGCACATGAAGTACTTGATGTCTTCGGGAGCCTCGTGGTTCTTCAGATAGGTGTCGTTCATGACCTGATGCACGAAACCGGCGGTGTACTTCACGCCCGCTGCATCGGCTGCCGGATCGGGACGGTCCAGGGCCAGATGGAAGTGGAAGTTGGGGAACTCACGCTCGATTTCTGCGAAGTCTTCCAGATAGAAGGCCTCGACCAGGGCACGCGCACCGTAGAAGAAGTGTACCTCGCGTTTGGTCTTGAGGGTCTTGAACAAGTGCATGATGTGGCTGCGAAGAGGGGCCATGCCGGCACCGCCGCCCACGAAGATGTATTCCATGTCTTCGGGATCGTCCTTAGGCAGCAGGAACTCGCCGTAAGGGCCGCTGATCATCACCTTGTCGCCCGGCTTGCGGGTGAACACGTAGGTAGAGCCTATGCCCGGAGCCACGGGGAGCATCTTGAACACACCCTTGGGCTGGGAGCGGTCGAACGGAGGAGTGGCGATACGCACGTTGAGCTTTATCACGCCCTTCTCTGCAGGATAAGAGGCCATCGAATAGGCACGGATGGTAGGCACGGTGTTCTTGTACTTGATATCGAAGAAACCGTATTTCTCCCAGTCTGCACGATATTCGGGATCCACGTCGATGGTAGAGAAGTCGGCATCGTAGGCCGGAATGTCAATCTGGATGTACTCGCCGCTCTTGAACTCGATGTTCTCGCCCTCGGGCAGCTTCACGGTGAACTCCTTGATGAAGGTGGCCACGTTCTTGTTGGAGATGACCTCGCACTCAAGTTTCTTGACGCTCAGGGCGCTCTCGGGAATCTCTATCTTGAGGTTGTCCTTCACCTTGACCTGGCAGCCGAGGCGCCAGTGGTCATTGATCTGCTTGCGCGAAAAATGCACGGTCTCGGTGGGCAGGATGCTGCCGCCGCCTTCCAGCACGCGGCATTTGCACTGTCCGCAGGAACCCTTTCCACCGCAGGCAGAAGGAAGGAAAATCTTCTGGTCGGCCAGAGTAGCCAGCAGCGAACCGCCCTGGGGCACATCCACCACTTTCTTGCCGTCGTTGATGTCAATCTTGACGGTGCCGCTCGGGGTGAGTTTGGCCTTCACGAAAAGCAGCAGAGCCACCAAAAGGAGAATCAGGATCAGGCAAGCCAGAACCGATACTATCAATGTTTGCATATTCATAATCCTACCCTCCTATAATTGAATACCCATAAAGCTCATGAACGCGATGCCCATAAGGCCCGTGATGATGAACGATATGCCGAGGCCCTTGAGGCCTGCGGGAATGTTGGAATAAGCGAGCTTTTCGCGGATGGCCGCCATAGTGACGATGGCCAGGAACCAGCCCACACCGCTGCCGAGACCGAAGGTGAAGGCCTCGCCCAGGTTGGCATATCCCCTCTCCTGCATAAAGAGCGAACCGCCCAGAATGGCGCAGTTGACGGCAATCAGGGGGAGGAAGATACCCAGCGAGTTGTAGAGGCTGGGGGCGAACTTCTCCACGACCATCTCCACGACCTGTGTAAAGGCCGCGATGGTGGCGATGAAGACGATGTAGCTCAAGAAGCTCAGGTCGATGCTTGCATAGCTGGGATTGAGCCATGCGAGCGCACCGGGCTTAAGGATATACTCATAGAGAAGATAGTTGATGGGCAATGTGATACCCAGCACGAAGATGACGGCCAAGCCGAGGCCGGCTGCGGTCTTGATATTCTTCGAAACGGCCAGGAACGAGCACATTCCCAGGAAGAACGAGAATATCATGTTGTCTATGAAGACAGACTTTACAAATAAGTTTACATATTCCATAACTGTCTCCTCCTACTTCTCCTGAAGATCTTTTTGTATGCTTCTCTGAATCCATACCACGCAGCCCAGAAGGATCAGCGCCATGGGAGGGAGAATCATAAGTCCGTTGTTCATATACCAGCCGCCGTTCTCCATATACCAGCTTGCAGGGATAACCTGGAAGCCGAAGAGAGTGCCGCTGCCGAGCAGCTCGCGGAAGAAGGCCACGACGACGAGAATCATGCCGTAGCCGAGGCCGTTGCAGGCTCCGTCCACGAAACTGGGCCAGGGCTTGTTGCCCAGGGCGAAGGCCTCGATGCGGCCCATGATGATACAGTTGGTGATGATAAGGCCGATGTAAACCGAGAGCATCTTGCTGGTGTCATAGGCAAAGGCCTTGAGCACCTGGTCGATGAGGATCACGAACATCGCCACCACAACCAGCTGCACGATGATGCGCACGCGGCTGGGGATTGTGTTTCTCAGCATGGAGAGAATCAGGCTCGAGAAGGCGGTCACGATGGTCACGGAGAGTGCCATCACCAGGGCGCCCTTGAGCTGTACGGTCACTGCCAGAGACGAGCAGATACCGAGCACCAATACGGTGATCGGATTGCCTTTAAAGAAAGGCTTGGTGTATATTTCCTTATTCATCGCACTCTGAATTTTGCCCGCATTCTGCCTCTTCGCTGCAGCAAGGCTGCGCTGCGGCAGATGTGCGGTTTGTTAAAAATGCCTTGTAAGCGCCCAGCCACTGCTCGAGGGATGCGCTCACGGCCTTGGAAGTCATTGTGGCACCGGAGATGGCGTCAACGCCGTTGGCGCTGCCGTTGGCCCCGCCCTTGATAACCTTTACGGAAGAGAACTGGCCGGCATCGGACAGCTTCTTGCCGCGGAACTGGGTGTAGAAGGGAGCCTCGGCGATTTTGGCGCCCAGGCCGGGGGTCTCGCTGGCGTGGTCGAAGATGGCGCCGCAAAGGGTTTCATTGTCGTCTTCGACTCCTACATAACCCCAGATTGCGCCCCAGAGACCGGCTCCGTACATTGCCAGGATGTTGACCTTGCGGCCGTCGTCCATTGTGCACTCATATACGGGCAGCTGCACGGGCAGACCTTTCTTGAGGTTGCTGTACTGGGCCTTGAGGTCCACGTCCTTGAAAGCATCCACACCTTCCACAACCTTGCCTTCGGCATCGATCACAAAGGTGTTGGTGATATGGTCGTTGTAGAGCTTCATGAAGTCGGCGGCCTTGTCGGCGTTGCCGTCAGGCGTCTGGCCTATGCAGGCGGCCTGCATGATGGTTTTCATCTTGGCCAGGTCCATGTTTGCCTGCTGGCGGCTCTTGAGGGCCGATGCGGCAAAGGCCAGGATGGCCGCAACTATCACGACCAGGACGGTCGTGTAGATCACTGTATAAGTATTGCTGTTTGTGTTCATATCCCGAAGAGTTTAAGCGGTTTTGACTCTGCGCTGACGGCGACGGATGTTGGCGTTCACAACCAGATGGTCGATGAGCGGAGCAAAGGTGTTCATCAGCAGGATAGAAAGCATCATTCCCTCGGGATAACCGGGGTTGAACAGACGCAGGGTGACTGCGAAGGCACCCACCAGGAAGCCGTAAATCCACTTGCCTGTCTCGGTCTGGGCGCTGGTCACGGGGTCGGTTGCCATAAACACGCAGCCGAAGGCGAAACCGCCCATAATCAGCTGATAGTAAGCGGGCACGGGGCCAAGCAGACCTATCAGCAGACCACCGCAGGCGCAGCTGAGCATTATCTTCCAGCTGGCCACGCCGGTCCAGATGAGCAGGATGGCGCCCAGCAGTATGCAGAGCGTAGAAGTCTCACCGATGGAACCGGGGATAAGACCGATAAACATCTCAAGTGCGGAGTGGCTCATTGCACTCATCCCGCCGCTGGCCATCTCGGACAGGGGGGTAGCGCAGGAAACGGCGTCCACGCCGGCCTTGTGGGCAACCCACACGGCGTCGCCGCTCATCATCTTGGGATAGGAGAAGAACAGGAAGGCACGCGCCAGCAGCGCGGGGTTCCAGATGTTCATGCCGGTGCCGCCGAAGACCTCCTTGCCGATAACCACGGCAAAGGCGACTGCCAGTGCAAGCATCCACAGGGGGACGTTCACGGGCATGATCAGCGGGATTATGAAGCCGGTCACAAAGTAGCCTTCGTTGACCTCTTCTCCCCTGATCTGGGCGAACATGCACTCGAAGAACAGACCTACGATGTAAGACACCAGGTAGAGGGGAAGAATCTTGAGGAAACCTTTCCAGACAATCATCCAGAAGCCCCAGCCATAGCCATAGGCGAGGTTCATCTGGTAACCTATGTTATAGATGCTGAAAAGGAACACGGGAATAAGCGCGACCATCACGGTGATCATCGTACGTTTCAGATCGACGCTGTCCTTGATGTGAGTACCCCTGCGGGTCACGGTCTTGGGCACGAAGAAGAAGGTCTCCATCGCGTCGAAGAAAGAACCCAGGGCGCTCAGTTTGCCGCCTTTGCTGAAAGTCGGTTTCAGGCGGTCCAATGTATTTCTTAGCGCGCTCATATTATGCCATTTCTTTTAACATAAGGTCTATACCGTCAGAGATGATCTTCTGAATCTCTATCTTGGAGGGGCAGACGAACTCACAGAGTGCGAAATCCTCTTCGATAACTTCGTATATACCGAGGTTTTCCATTTTTTCTATATCCTTGGCAAGGCAGGCCTTGAGCAGATATACGGGGTAGATGTCCATGGGGAGCACCTTGCCGTAAACGTCGGACACGACAAATGCGCGGGGACCGCCGTTGGTGTTGGTGTCCAGCTTGTAGGTCTTCTTCTTGCCGGCAAGCCACGACCAGTACAGGTGCGAGAAGCTGAACTTCTTCAGGCGCAGAGGCTTGAGCCAGCCCAGCAGCTCGTAGTAGTCGCCCTCTTCCAGCAGGGTCACCTGGGAGTCGAAGTAGCCGAGGTAGCCGTCCGCTCCGACATTCTCGCCGGTGAGGACATCGCCGCTCACATAGCGGACGTTGCCGCCCTGCGCGTATTTGCCGATTGAGGCCAGGCTGATGCCCTGGACTGCCTTGACATACGCGGGCTCTTTGGCTGCCGGACCGGTGACTGCCACCAGGCGGGTCATGTCATAGCTGCCGGTAGCAAGGCAGCGGCCGATGGCTGCGAGCGAAACCAGGTCCACGGTCCACACAATCTCGCCCTTGTTGATGGGCGATATGTGGTTGATCTGCACGCCTACGTTGCCTGCGGGGTGCGGGCCCTCGAAGGTGTAGATTTCGGCGCCTTTGAGACTCTCAAACGCGCTGCCGGCCTTACAGCTCAGGTAAACCTTGCTGGAGGTCAGCCGCCCGAGGGCGTCGATGCCTTTCTGGAGATTCTCCATCTGGCCCTGCATGATGAATTCTGCATCGGGTGCGAGCGGAGCGGTGTTCAAGGCAGAAATGAAAATGCCCTTAGGGCTGTCTGCGGGATTGGCGACAATGCCGTAAGGGCGCTGCTTGATCATGGGCCAGAGGCCACGCTCCAGCATGGCCTCGGTCATAGCCTGTTTATCCAGCTTGGCGCAGTCCACAGTGTCGAACTTGACACTCTCCTGCTCTTTGCCGGCTTTGACTACAACCGCCAGAAGCTTGCGCTTGTCACCGCGAACCACAGCCTGCACGCTGCCGCTGCAGGGTGAACAGAAACGAACCTCGGGACGCAGTTTGTCGACAAACAACACCTGACCAGCCTTCACGAGGTCACCCTCTTTGACGGCCATCTTGGGCACCAGCCCTTTGAAGTCGGTGGGTTTAACGGCAACTAAGTCAGGAGCTACAGTTTCTGCGATTTTAGCGGGGGCCGCTCCTGCGAGAGGAATGTCCAGCCCTCTTTTCAATCTGATGTGTTCTGACATTATTAAAGTTATTTGTTGATAATTGAGATTTCTTAAAAAATCGCGCGCAAATATACCTATAAATATTGATGTTTTAAATTATTTTTGCAGTATGAACAACGGCAGCAAAGAAGAGATATTAAAGGGGCTGAACGAGGCGCAGCGAAAAGCTGTCGAGAGCGTCGGGGGCCCGTTGTTGATAGTGGCCGGCGCAGGCAGCGGCAAGACCCGCGTGCTCACCTGCCGGCTGGCAAACATTATAAACCAGGGCGTTGAACCCTACCGCATACTGGCGCTGACCTTCACCAAGAAGGCGGCCGGCGAGATGAAGGAGCGCATCGCGTCGCTAATCGGCGAGCGCAGCGCGGGCCGCATCTGGATGGGCACCTTCCACTCGGTGTTCGTGCGTTTCCTGCGCGAATATGCCGAACTGCTGGGCTATCCCCGGCAGTTTACCATCTATGACGCGGCCGACACCAAGTCGGCCATTACCAAGTGCATCAAGGAACTGCAGCTGGACGACAAGATCTACAAGCCGTCGTCGGTCGCTGCGCGCATTTCCAACGCCAAGAACGACCTGCTCACGGCGGCCTCCTATGCCAACAATGCCATTTACCGCGGCGAAGACAACTCCAGCCGCCACCCCCGGCTGCACGAGATCTACACCCTGTACGCCGCCAAGTGCAAGGCCTCCGGGGCGATGGACTTCGACGACATCCTGCTCAACACCAACATACTTTTCCGCGACCACGCCGTCGCCCTGGAAGCCATCCGCGACCGCTTTAAATATATAATGGTGGATGAGTACCAGGACACCAATTACGCCCAGTACCTGATACTCAAAAAGTTGGCGTCCGTTCACCACAATATCTGCGTGGTGGGCGACGACAGCCAGAGCATCTACTCTTTCCGCGGGGCGCGCATAGAGAACATCCTCAGCTTCCAGAAGGACTACCCCGAGGCGCAGATCATCCGCCTGGAGCAGAACTACCGCTCTACCCAGACCATTGTAGATGCGGCCAACAGCCTGATAGACCGCAACAAAAACCGCATCAAGAAGGTCTGCTACTCAAAGGCCGAAGTCGGCGAGAAGATACACCTGATAAACGCCGCCAGCGACTTTGAAGAAGGCCACGCGATAGCCGCATCCATCAAGCGCACCATCTACCGGGACAAGGCCGCCTACAGCGATTTTGCCATACTCTACCGCACCAACGCCCAGAGCCGCGTGCTGGAAGAGGCCCTGCGCAAGCAGAATCTCCCCTGCCGTGTGGTTTCCGGCACATCCTTCTTCGACCGGGCCGAGGTCAAGGATATGGTGGCCTACTTCCGACTGGTCATCAATCCCAGGGACAACGAAGCCTTCCGCCGCGTCATCAACCTGCCGGCCAGGGGCATAGGCGCAACATCCATCGCGGCTCTCGATATGGCCGCCTCCCAAGCAGGAGCGAGCCTGATGCAGGCCGCAATGCTGCCGGAGGCCGAGCTTGCCGCCGCCGGCCTGAAAGGCCCCGCAATAGCCCGCATACGGCAGTTTGCCCAGATGATAGACGAGCTTAGCCAGAAGGCCTCCACCCTGGACGCCTATGCGCTGGCCACTGAAATCGGCCTTAAGAGCGGCATGATGGCATATCTCAAGGAGCAGCAGAACAAAGAAGAGAAAGACCGCCTGGAAAACGTGCAGGAGCTGTTCAACGGCATCAAGCAGTTCTGCGAAGACGAGGCCCAGGCCCGCAAGTTTTACGACGAGGAGACAGGCGAGGATATGGCTTCGCCCAGCGATGTGATAACCCTGGCGGAATACATAGAGAATTTCACCCTGCTTTCGGCCGCAGAAAAGACCGACGACAACAGCGACGACAACAACCGCATCAGCCTGATGACGGTGCACTCTTCGAAAGGCCTGGAGTACCCGTATATATACGTGGCCGGGCTTGAAGAGAACCTGTTCCCTTCCGGCAACGACCTGATGCCCACCGATATAGAAGAGGAGCGCCGGCTGTTCTACGTGGCCATCACCCGTGCGGAGAAAGAGGTGACCCTATCGTTCGCCTCCATACGCCATCGCTACGGCAAGGAAGAGTACAACAAGGTCAGCCGCTTCATCAAGGAGATTGACAAAAAGTATCTCGACGGCGATGTCCCACAGGAGAGCGCCTTCGACGACTTTGGCTTCTCTTCGGGCGGATTCGGCT
The DNA here is from genome assembly GCA_902767355.1 of uncultured Bacteroidia bacterium. GTDB lineage: Bacteria > Bacteroidota > Bacteroidia > Bacteroidales > UBA932 > Equibacterium. The sequence continues at coordinate 1,098 of CACXHG010000117.1, read as the reverse complement.
CCGGTGCGGGCTACGGCGGGAGCTACGGCGGCAGTTATGGCAGGCCGTCGTATCCTGCGCAGAACAGATTCGGACGGCAGGGCGACCAGCTCTCGCAGCAGCGGCAGGGCGGATTCAACTACGGCCCGTCGCAGAACCGGCCCCAGGGCGCAGCCCGCAACGGCAGCACCCCGGCCAGCCGCATCCCGTCACCCACTCTGCCGCCGAGACCGGCCGCAACTGTAAGGCACACTCCCAGCGCAGATTTCAAGCCCGACCGCCCGGAGAATATACGCGAAGGCATGAGGGTCGAGCACAGCACTTTCGGCACCGGCACCATTATCAGCATAGAGGGCAGCGGCTCCGACGCGAAAGCCATTTTTGAAACCGATTCCGGGGAACAGAAAAAACTTTTACTGAAATTTGCCAAATTGATGATAATCCGTTAAGCTCTGGCACAGTATTTGTAACTATCTAAATCGAATTTTTCATAGTTTAGGTTATGGTTAAGGAAGGAGGTCCGGCAGCCGCAAGGTTGTCGGGCCTCTGAATTTTATCCCAGCGCATCGAAGGCGTCGGGAATGTAGTTGATATCTACAACCTCGTCAAAATCAATGAGGACGGTGACCACGTCGAATCGGATTTCTTTGTACGTCCGGCTCTGGGCAAAGAAAGCCCGGGCGGCGCGTATCAGCTTCAGGCGCTTGTCCCGGGTAACATTGTCGCCAGGGTCGAAGCCGTCGGTTCTGCGCAGGGTCTTGACCTCAACTATTCGCACCGAGGCGGCGTCTTCCATAATCAGGTCTATCTCCAGATGACCGCTGCGCCAGTTGCGCTCAATAAGCTTCAGGCCCCGGTCCTGCAAATAGTCCAGAGCTGCATCCTCTCCCCTTCTGCCCAACTTCCCCTTGGCGTTCATAAGCGCTATTCCCGTTTTTTATAAAAGAAGATGAATTTCAGCAGGCAGAGCAGAATAAAGCCCGCCAAAACAGTCTCGTATGCCCCGCGCCGGCGGTTGAGCGAGCGCAGCAGTATCAGCTCCGGATCTTCTCCATCGCCGATGGCCGGCCCTGCTTTAAGCGCGCTCGGAAAAGCCCATTTGCGGATTATCGTGCCTTC
>CACXHG010000116.1 GCA_902767355.1 uncultured Bacteroidia bacterium | reverse complement strand
CTGGACCTGTTTGGCCCCTTCCAGCAGCCTCCACTCATAGCCGGTAGCGCCCGCCACAGCATCCCACTGGAAGATGAGCGAGACTTCCGTGGCGCTGTGAAGCGACACGCCCGTCGGGGCCGAAAGGGTCTCGGGGGCTGGAGCCGGCTTTTTGCCGCAATTGGAAGCCAGGCCGAACACCACGGCCAGTAAAATGCAAAGATTCGCTAAAGTCCTGTTCATTTCATCTCATATTCAAGCGCAGCCCAGATCAGGGGCCCTATGCCCTTGGGGTCGTTGCTGCGCACTTTTTCGTTTATATAGTAGTCGTAGTCGCCGCGGCGCATCTGCTTGCCGCCCAGCCCCGCCACTTCGCAGCAGCGCTCCAGGCTCACCAGCTTGCCCTCCCGGCTCACAAATGTTTTCAAAAGCTTTTTATAGCAGTCCTCGGCATAGGGGCGGCAGTCCAGATAACCCAGCCGGCAGCCCTTGAGCATAGCATAGGTAAACATGGCGCTGGCGGTAGCCTCCACATAGTTGCCGGCAGCTCCCGGGCGGTCCAGCACCTGATACCACATGCCCGTTTCGGGATCGGCATAGCGGGGCAGTTCGCCCGTGATGTGCCTCAGGATCGTAAGCATCTCTTCGCGGCCGGCAGTCTGCTCGGGCAGCAGCGGCAGCACATCCACCAGGGCCATCATGTACCAGCCCAGAGCGCGGCCCCAGGCGTGGTCGCTCTGCCCGGTGGCGGGATCGCACCAGAACATCTGGCGGGAAGCATCCCAGGCGTGGCGGTAGAGTCCGGTGGCCGGATCGAAAGTGTGATGCGCCACGATGAGGAACTGCTGTGCGATATCGGCATAATTCGCTGCCTGCTGCCCGGGATCGGCCACATAGCGGTGGGTGTATTCCGCATAGAAAGGCTGGGCCATGTACAGCCCGTCCAGCCACATCTGGTCAGGATATACCTTTTTGTGCCAGAACCCTCCCTGAGGAGTACGCGGCTGACTCTGGAGCTGTGAATAGAGAGTGTCCATAGCCAGCCGGTACTTTTGCCTGCCAGTCAGGTCATATAAAGAGAATAGAGTTCTGCCGGGGCAAATGTGGTCCGTAGAATAGTTAGATAGTTTGTATTTTAAGATTGCCCCGGCAGAATCTATGATAGAGTCGTACCAGTTGTCGACGTAAGTCAATATGTCTTTATCATTATAGCGCTCGTACACGTCCAGGAAGGCCTTTAGCTCCAGGCCGGTGGTGTAGTTCCACTTCAGGCGGCCCTGCTGGCCGTCCAGATAGCTGGCCTCGGGATTGCGCGCCATCTCGCTGTCCACCACCTGCAGCGACAGCGGGATGCGGGGCGAGCAGGATGCCATGAGCGTAAGATACAGCAATGCTGCGGCGCACGTGCGTGCGAAGCGTCCGGCAGTGCCGCGATTGTCTATGATAACGGCGTGTTTCATTGGTTGTTGTAGGGGTCCCATACTATCCCGTCCTGCTTCTGGTACATCACCTTCTCGAAGCTGTAGGCGGCAGCCTGGCGCGCAGAGAGCCTGTGGGACCATTTCACGCGCGCTCCAGCGGCTCCGGGGCCATAATTGTTATATTCGGCGTAGTAAGAATTCTTCTTGGTGTCGGGCTTGACGGGCTTCTCCCAGTCGTGCCAGCCTTCGGGCAGGATGTGGCTCCCCAGCTCGCAATTTATGAACACCGTCTTGGCGTATGCGCCCCACGGACGGCCCAGATAGCACTTGGTGATGCCCTCGGCCGCAGTAAGGCGGCAATTGACAAACACATAGCCATATTTCTGCCCCTTGAGCGTGGAGGCCGCCGTCACGTAGCTGTTTTTCTTGGAGTGGATGTGGCAGTTCTCGAAATAGGCGATGCTGGGCCCGAAGATAAAGTCGGTCGTGCCCTCTATGTAGCAGTCCAGGAAGTAGTTGCGCTTGATGCCGCCGTCCTTGCCGTAGCGGCCGTAGGTGTAGAGGGTGTCCTGATTGCCTATGAAGCGGCAGTTCTTGAAAAACAAAAAGTCCCCGTCGGTGAAAACGGCCACCGCCTGCCCTATCTCCTTGCCCTCTCCGGCCGTATTGGCAAAAGTGAGATTCTCGAAGGTGACGTAGCTGGAGTGGATGTAGATGGTGGCGCTGCCGCTGGTGCCTATATTGAAGTCGTAGCCGGGCCACTGGGCCTTGGCAGCTTTGTTATAGGTGATTACGGTATTGGCAGCATCTTCGCCCACTATGTGCATGCGGAACTTGGAGTGCGGGATGTGCACGTTCTCGCAGTAACTGCCCTTGCGGATATATATGCTGGTGATGTGGCCGTGGCTATAGTCCGGCACGGCATCGATGGCTTCCTGCACCGTCATATAGTCGCCGTGACCGTCGGGCGAGACCACTATGTCGTAGCGGCGCAGGTGGGCGGCCAGTTCGGGCAGCTGCTCCTTGATCTTTTCGCAGACCATCTCGGTCACCTTGCGGGCGCCGCTGGCAACGGTGTGGGTATTGTCGTCCTTGCCGGTAGATATCATGAAATACTGCTTGGAAGCCTCGTCGCCAAGGCCTTCCAGCCAGTCCAGGGATGCGGTCGTAATGTCCAGCAGGGGCACATTCTCTTCCTGGGCCACCTGCGCCATTGCGGCGGGATAGTCGGTGTGGCAGCCGCGGTCCAGGCCGCCCTCCTTGAACCAGCGGCGGGCCACCGGAGTCAGCAGCACAGCACGGGCGCCGGCGGCTTTTGCCGAACGCACAAACAGGCGCAGGTTGTCCTGATAAGCGCCGAAGGGTGCGGCATAGCGCTCGGGATCGCTCTCCTTGGCATCGTTGTGGCCGAACTGGATGAAGAGCCAGTCGCCGGGTTTGAGATTGGCCTGCACCTTGTCCCACAGGCCGCGGTCTATGAAGCTCTTGGTGCTGCGGCCGTTCTGGGCATAGTTTATAACCTTCACGCTGTCGTCCAGGAAATTGGGAAACATCATGCCCCAGCCGCGCTCCGGGTTGCCGCCCGAAAGGTCTTTCTCTGCCATGGTGCTGTCGCCCATAAGGTGCACGGTTGTAAAAGAACAACCGATTGACCACACCAGCGCCAGCGCCGCAAATATGACTATTCTTTTCATAACTGTTCGCCGTTATACAGGACATTGTCAAAGTTCACATCTTCGGCGTTGGACACTTTCACGCCCTCGTCGGCTATGAAGCTGCTGTTACTGAAGCGGACATTGCGTACCGGCATCTCCGGCAGGCCGTTTATAAAGATTGCCTGCCGCGCCCCGACGCAGGTAATATTGCTCATATACAGGTCGCGGAACTCGGGCGTGGTCTCGTCCACGGGCTGTATGTCCGCCTGCGCGCCGCCCTTCATCTCGGTGGCCGCAACCCCCTCATAATAAAGGTTGAAGATGACGCCGTAGGTCACGATGTCCTTCATATATATATTCTCGCAGAAGATGTTGCGCACCAGCCCGCCGCGGCCGCGGGTGCTCTTGAAGCGCAGCCCCACGTCGGTGCCGATAAAGCGACAGTCGCGCACCAGGATATTCTCCACGCCGCCGCTCATCTCGCTGCCTATCACAAAGCCTCCGTGGCCGTGATACACCGTGCAGTCGGTAATCAGCAGGTTACGGCAGGCGCGGCCATGGCGGCGCCCGTCGGCGTCCTTGCCGGACTTGATGCAGATGGCGTCGTCGCCCACGTCAAAACTGCTGCCGCTCAGCGACACATTCTCGCAGGCCTCGATGTCTATGCCGTCCCCATTGGTGCTCCAGTGCGGGTTGCGCACGGTTATATT
>CACXHG010000115.1 GCA_902767355.1 uncultured Bacteroidia bacterium | reverse complement strand
TCGCCGCTTGGCGCTATCTGGATTCTGAATATATCTTCGCTGCAGGCCTGCACACGCATCTTGGCGCCGCCGGCCAGCTCAAAGTCAAACACTTGTGCCGCAGCCGATGCCGAAATCATCAGCACCGCCGCCATCAGGAGGAATTTTTTCATATTGCCTTATGAGAGAAGTTTACGCACCAGAGCGCTGATTACTTTGCCGTCGGCCGCCCCGGCGAGAGCCTTGGTGGCCGTGCCCATCACCTTGCCCATATCGGCCATGGAAGTGGCGCCGACCTGGGCGATGATCTCTTTGACCTTGGCCTCGATTTCGGCCTCCGAAAGCTGTTTGGGCAGGTATTTTTCCATCACGGCCGCCTCTGCCAGCTCATTCTCTGCCAGCTCCGGGCGGTTCTGCTGGGAGTATATCTCGGCGCTTTCCTTGCGCTGCTTGACCAGCTTCTGGATGATCTTGATGATTTCATTATCGTCCACCGGTTTGCTGCCTTCGGCCGTCTTGGCCAGCAGTATCGCAGCCTTCACGGCGCGCACGGATGCCAGTGCAACGCTGTCTTTGGCAAGCATCGCAGCCTTTATGTCCTGTTGAATCTTTTCCTCTAACATAGCTGTTTTGATTTATGTCCGGTAAAGATAGCAATTATTTGCCTTTGCGGGCGAGATTATATATTTTCGTGCTTGCATTATGAGCGCCAAGACTGGTAAAATACTGATAGTGGACGACAACGCCGGGATCCGCCGGACGCTGGAGATACTGCTGCCGATGCATTTCGCTTCGGTGAAGGCTATCCCGTCGCCGGCAAATCTTGTATCATCCCTGGAGCAGTTCCGGCCGGACGTGGTGCTGCTGGACATGAACTTCTCTGCCAGCATCAACACCGGCGGCGAAGGCCTCTATTGGGTGTCGGAAATCAAGAAAATGATGCCTTCTGTGGAGGTGGTGCTGTTTACGGCATACGCCGACATACAGCTGGCGGTGGAAGGCATGAAGCGGGGCGCGTTCGACTTCATTGTAAAGCCTTGGGAGAACGACAAACTGATAGAAACTCTCACGGCGGCGCGCGACAAGGCCCGCAAGGCAGGCAGCCAGGCAGGAGATTTCTCCGCTGCGCTACGCTCCGGTCGAAATGACAACGGTGCCACTGAAGGCCAAGCCGGGGAATCCCAGATGTTCTGGGGCAGTTCAAAGGCCATGGCCGCCATACGCAAAACCGTAGAAAAGACTGCCCCCACGGATGCCACGGTGCTCATTACCGGCGAGAACGGTACCGGCAAGGACGTCCTCGCGCACCAGATTCACGCCCTCAGCCTGCGCAGCGGAAAGCCTATGGTGGCCGTGGATGCCGGAGCCATCACGGAGACGCTGTTCGAGAGCGAGCTGTTCGGCCACGTCAAAGGCGCTTTCACAGATGCCCATACAGACCATGCCGGCAAGTTCGAGCAGGCCGACGGAGGGACGCTCTTCCTCGACGAAATCGGCAATATCCCGCTGCATCTGCAGGCTAAGCTGCTGCGGGCCATCCAAAGCCGGAGCATCGTGCCCGTGGGCGGCACCACGGCCACGCCTGTGAATATCCGGCTGATCTGCGCCACCAACATGGACCTGGAGCGGCTGGTGCGCCAGGGACGCTTCCGCGAAGACCTTTATTACCGCATCAATACCGTCCATATCGCCCTGCCGCCCCTTCGGGAGCGCCCGGAAGATATAGTGCCGCTGGCACAGCGATTCATCGGCCAGTTTGCCGGGAAGTATCACCGGCCCATCACGGGATTGGATGATTCGGCCGCCAAAGCGCTGGAGGGCGGCCGCTGGAGCGGGAACATCAGGGAGCTGCAGAACTGCATAGAGAAGGCTGTCATCCTTTCGGACGGGAATGTTCTTACAGCCAAAGATTTGGATATCTCCGCCCATGTCATTCCGGGCACCTCCCCTGCCATCCCGGGCGAAGCCGAGGAAGCCATGGTCCGGGAGGCCATCCTGCGGTGCAACGGAAATATCTCCGCCGCGGCCAAGATGCTGGGCGTCAGCCGGCCGACATTGTACGCCAAAATGAAAAAATACGGGCTATGACCTTTACTGTGTGGCATATTGTCGCAGCCTGCGCAATCGCCGCCACCGTGGCAGCGGTGGTCGCCACGCTCCGCACGCGCCGGAAGGACATCAAGAAAGTGGCCTACATGATGGACGCCCTGGAAGACGGGGAGCTAAATTTCCGCTTTCAGGACAACAGCCGCTTCAACCGCACCCTGAACCGCATCCGCACCATATTCGAAAAGCAGCGGCAGGCCCATGAGCAGGACTCCTGGACCAAGCTCATCCGCGTCCTCACCCATGAAATCATGAACACGGTCTCACCCATCGCATCCCTGTCCGACGCCATGGCCAAGTCAGTGGACGAGAACGGCCGCAGCGAGATGGACATAAAGGCCGGGCTGGAGACGATCTCCGACTCCTCCAAAAACCTGATCGGTTTCGTGCAGACCTACCGCCAGCTTTCAGGCGTGGCAAAGCCGGTTAGAAAAGCCTTGGACCTGCAGGAGGTGATGGACAGCGTCATCGCCCTCAACAGCGAGTTTGCCACCAGCCTCGGCGCTTCTTGCAGCTATAGCCCGCAGGAGCCTGACCTGATGATTTATGCCGACGAAGGGCAGATCTCTCAGATCTTCATAAACCTCATCAAGAACGCCCTGCAAGCCGGAGCCAGGCATATCGGCATCAGCGCCGGGATGAGCCGGGACGACGAAGTGATTGTCAGGGTCGCCAACGACGGCGAGCCGATACCGGTCTCCGCCCAGGAGCAGATTTTCATTCCGTTCTATACCACCAAGAAAGAAGGTTCCGGCATAGGCCTGAGCATTTACCGACAGATCATGCGCAACCACAACGGCAGCATAGAGCTGTTGAAAAGCGATGCAAACGAAACCGTTTTCGAGCTCCGCTTCCGATAAATGTTCCCCAGTGTAAATCAACCATTTAGGTGGTTTTCGTAATGAATTTTTAAAATCTTCATTTGTTTTGTCCGGCCAGTCAAAATGCATAAGAACGCCCTCCGGAATCTCACGACTGCGGAGGGACTTCCGGCTGCTGGCCGTGACCGCTTTCCCTTTATCGCGCGGCAGCGCGTGTGCCTTCCTGACCTACTTGACGGGCTGGAGGGCACTGATAGACGCAGCCGTAAGTTTCTGGACGGCTCTGCCGGGCAGAGTCTTGCGGATGACCGCTTTTTTCTGCCCCCGGCATCAGGATGATGCTAAATCGTGGCAGGGACGCCCGCACCGGGGCGCGGGACGGCCGCGAGTCTCTCCCTGGAGCGGCGTTAGCCCGGGAGGGAGAGTCTCGCAGTGGAGCTGCCATAAGTGGAGTTCGGAGGGGCGCATCGTGCCCCGGAGGACGAAACCAAAGCGAGTGAGCGCAGCTTCAGCGGAGCGAACTGGCTTTGACCGCTTTCAATTCCTCTTAGAATGGCAAATCGGAATAAC
>CACXHG010000114.1 GCA_902767355.1 uncultured Bacteroidia bacterium | reverse complement strand
GCTCCCGCAAGCGTCTCGAGGCGTCGGGCTTTCGGCTGGATCCGCGCGTGATCCAGCACGAACCGTTGGGCTTCCACGATTATAACTGCTTGCAGATGAACGCCTTCGCGGTTGTGAGCGATTCCGGCACGCTGCCGGAGGAGTCCAGTTTCTTCACGAGCGTAGGCCATCCTTTCCCGGCCATCTGCATCCGCACCAGCACCGAACGCCCGGAGGCCATCGACAAGGGGGACTTCATCATTGCCGGCATCGACGAGAAGAGCCTCCTGCAGGCCGTCGATACCGCCGTGGAACTCTGCCGCAACGGCCAGCACGGCATCCCCGTGCCCGACTATACCGACGAGAACGTCTCCACCAAGGTGGTCAAAATCATCCAGTCTTACACCGGCATCGTCAACAAGATGGTCTGGCGGAAGTTCTGAGTTTGTGGCGCAGATGTCGGAAGGCTTCAACTATAGCGTGTCGGAGGGCAACATCCATTTGGAGGAGTCGTTCAAGGTGCCCAAGGGGGACTTTGAGCGGGAGTTGGCGGCGATTCGCGAGCAGCATCCCCAGAGCCTGGTGTGGAACAGGTCGCTCGCGTCGCTCAAGATGGAGTGGGCCGTGCACAACGCCCTGTATGCGCTGGGTTTACTGCGCTCGCGCACTTCGCACACCGACCTTAACTGGCCGCAGAGCTGGCTTTTCCGCATCGGCTATGCCATTATCGGCAAGATAGTCTGGCCATTCATTAAATAAGTTTTGGGAACCTCTGCCTCAGGAGGATATCCTTGATTAAATTTTACTTGAACAATAAAAAGATTTATGGAACTGAAATTTTGCCAAAGCTGCGGGATGCCGCTTACAGAAGAGATTCTCGGCACCAATGCCGACGGCTCCAAGAACCGGGACTATTGCGTCTATTGCTACAAAGACGGGGCTTTTACCCGTGACTGCACGATGGACGAGATGATTGACTTCTGCGCCCAGTTTGTGGGCGAGGTGAATAAAAATCTCCCCAAGCCTATTACTGCAGAGGAATATAAGCAGATGATGCGACAGTGGTTCCCGACGCTCAAACGTTGGCATAAATAGCGATTCCCGATGAAGTTATTTCCCCTGATCCTATCCCTGTTCTCCTGCACCGGCGCGGTGTATGGCGACCTTGATGTTGCTGGTTTTGAAGAAGTTGCGGCTCGGCCAGAAGTGGCTGTGCTCCCCGCCATCGACGTTCGTCTGCGCCAGATGCAGTGATTGTTTCTCTGTGGGATATTCGATAAATTTGCAGGATAAAACAAAGCTATTCAAGCACAATGACTTGCTCGGAAAAATTTGAACATATCTACGGGAGGGCGCCCCAGGCGGTGTCGTTCTGCCCGTACAGGATCTGTCCGATAGGGGCGCATTCCGACCACAATCTCGGCAAGATCACCGGCCTTGCGATAGACAAGGGCATTCATCTGGCATATTCGCCCAAGCAAAACGGCGTCGTGGAGATTGCGTCGCTGCAGTTCCCGAAGCGGGCGCAGTGGCACATCGCTTCGGTGCCGGCGCATAAGCAGAACGGCTGGGCCGACTATCTGCGCGGCGCGACCTGGGCGCTGTCCAAGACGCACCGGCTGCAGGTGGGCGTGTGCGGCGTGATAGAGGGGTCGCTGCCCATCGGCGGGCTGTCGTCGTCTGCGGCGGTCATCATAGCCTTCCTGAAGGCTCTCTGCGCGGTGAATTCCATCTCGCTCGGCCAGCAGGAACTCATTGATATTGCCTACGATGCAGAGAAGAATTATGTGGGCGTGAATGTTGGCAAGCTGGACCAGAGCTGCGAGGTGCTCAGCCGCAAAAACCATCTTCTGTATCTGGACACCAAGGATGGCAGCTACGAGCTTATCCCGGAGAACCCCAAGATGAAGCCCTACAAGATTGCCATTTTCTTCTCCGGCCTGGAGCACAGTCTGGCCGGGTCCAAGTTTAATATGCGGGTAGATGAGCTGCGCTCGGGCGTGTATGCCCTGCAGGCGTTTGCCGGCCTGGAATATGGCAAGTTTGCCGATGCTATGGCGCGCGACGTGCCCCGTGATGTTTACGAGCAGTACAAGGACCGCCTGCCGGTGAGCTGGGCGCGCCGCTGCGAGCACTGGTACACCGAGTTCGAGCGGGTAGAGAAGGGGGCCGAGGCCTGGCGCAAGGGCGATATAGAGACCTACGGCCGCCTGTCGTTCGCTTCCGGATGGAGCAGCATCCACAACTGGGAGTCGGGCGCGCCGGAGCAGATCCGTCTGTATGAGATTATGACTCAGACGGATGGCATTTATGGCGGGCGCTTTTCCGGCGCCGGTTTCAAGGGCTGCTGCATGGCGCTCATAGATCCGGCGTTTGAAGAGCAGATAAAGCGCTCTGTGACTGAAAAATATCTGGAGTCTTTCCCCGAGATGAAGGGCAAATACGATGTGTTTATCTGCGAGAGCGCAGACGGTGTGGAACTATGAAGTGTCTGATTCTTGCGGCGGGCTATGCGACCCGCCTTTATCCTCTGACTGAGAATTTTCCGAAGCCGCTGCTCAAGGTGGCCGGCAAGCCGATTCTGGATCATCTGATAGATGACCTGCAGGCGTCGGCGGCCATTGAAGAGTATATAGTTGTCACCAACCACAAGTTTGCGTCCATTTTTGAGCAGTGGGCGGCGGGGCGCGCCGAGGCCATCCGCATTGTGGACGACGGCACATCTTCCAACGAGACGCGCCTGGGCGCCGTGTGCGACATCCAGTATGCCATAGAGCAGTGCGGCATAGACGACGACCTGCTGGTGATGGCGGGCGACAACCTGCTGTCTTTCAGTCTTAAAGCCTTCCTGGACTACTTCCGCGCCAAAGGCACGAGCTGCATTATGCGCTACTGGGAAGACGACCCGGCACGGCTGCGCAAGAGCGGCATAGCCGAAGTCGATACTGAAGGCAGGATCCTCTCCATGGAAGAGAAGCCGGCCGAGCCCAGGAGCAACTGGTGCTGCCCTCCGTTCTATATCTACCGCCGGGAGGATGTCCGCCTTGTGGCAAAGGGCATTGCGGCCGGCTGCGGCACCGACGCCCCCGGCAGCTTTATCGCCTGGCTGTGCACTCAGACACCGGTTCACGCCTTCCAGATGAGCGGCCCGCGCTATGACATCGGCAATCTGGAGAGCTATCGCGCTGTGCAGGAGATATTTGAGAAGGCAAATCCGTCTGAGGGCCGGTGATTTCGTTTTCGGTTATAAAGGATTCCGTCGCTGAGGTCCTGGCGCAGGTGCCGCCTGGGCAGTGGGCCTTCATCGCCCTTGTGCCGCTGGCGGTGGCGGCTGTGGCCCTGCTTCGCAAGCGCGCTTCTGCCTCATCTGTGATATGCCTCGCCCTGGCCGTCCTGTCGGCCATGCTGCTGGTGGAGTCCACTGTGCTGATACGACTGGCAGAAGATTACACCAACGGCAGCGGGGTGCATCTGACTTTCGACCTGGACAGGCTGCGCCACATCAACCAGCTCGGCTACGAGGCCCTGATGAATATCATCGCTTTCGCTCCGTTCGGCTTTTTTATGGCTTTGTATCTGGCTGCCAGAAAGCCGCTTAAGCTCTGGCGTGCCTTCGCCCTGGCCACCCTGGCCACCTTCGCCCTTTCCCTGTGCATAGAGACCCTCCAGCTGCTGCTGCACCGCGGCTTCTTCGAGTTGACGGACCTGCTGTTCAACACGGTCGGGGGCTGCCTTGGGGCCGGGTTGGCGCTGCTCGCGAATTTATTGCTATCTTTGAAATCATGAAAACCATTCTTGTGACCGGCTCTGCCGGGTTTATAGGCGCAAATCTGGTGATGCGGCTGCTGGACGGCAGTGAGCCGGTGAAGATTGTGGGCCTGGACAATATGAACGACTATTACGACCCGTCGCTGAAGGAGTACCGGCTGCGGTGCATCGAGGCAAAGGCGGCGGCGCATGCGGAGCATCAGTATTCGTTCGTGCGCGGCAGCATCGCCGACAAGGCGCTGGTGGAGCGGCTGTTCGCAGAGCACCATTTCGACATCGTGGTGAATCTGGCGGCCCAGGCGGGCGTGCGCTATTCCATAGAGAATCCTGACGTTTATATAGAGAGCAACATCATAGGCTTTTACAACATTCTGGAGGCGTGCCGGCACTATCCGGTCCAGCATCTGGTGTATGCCAGCTCCAGCAGTGTCTATGGCGGCAACAAGAAGGTGCCTTTCAGCACGGACGACCGCGTGGACAACCCGGTGAGCCTCTACGCCGCCACCAAGAAGAGCAACGAGCTTATGGCGCACTGCTACAGTAAGTTATACGACATCCCGAGCACCGGCCTGCGCTTCTTTACTGTTTATGGCCCCGCCGGTCGGCCGGACATGGCCTACTTCGGCTTCACAAATAAGCTGCTTTCTGGCAAGACTATACAGATTTATAACTATGGCAATTGCCGCCGCGACTTCACTTATGTGGACGATATTGTGGAGGGCATCGTGCGTGTGATGGCCGGCGCTCCGGCACGCCGCAAGGGCGACGACGGCCTGCCCATACCGCCCTACGCCGTGTACAACATCGGCGGTGGCCAGCCAGAGAATCTGCTGGACTTTGTGAATATCCTGCAGGAAGAGCTGGTGGCGGCGGGTGTGCTGCCTGCCGACTTCGATTTTGAGGCGCACAAGCAACTTGTGCCCATGCAGCCCGGCGACGTGCCCACGACCTACGCCGACGCCAGCGCTCTGGAGCGAGACTTCGGCTTTACGCCCAAGATTACCCTGCGCGAAGGCCTGAAGAAGTTTGCCCGCTGGTATAAAGAATATTACGGATAGATGACGGCATTTTTGCGGACCAAAATTGCCCTGGCGGCGGCGCTGCTGGCAGCCTGCTTTGCGGCCGAGGCACAGGAGCCATTTGTGCAGCTGCCGGTCGCGCCAAGCGAAATTGTTCTCCCACTGCATCACGGCTGCGGATCGTTGGTCTATACCTGCGCCGAAGGCTGGACCCACAGGCCCGACACCACCGGCGCGCTGCACTTCCCGCGGCGGTATGTTTTCGACGGCGACCTGGGGCATACGCTGCGCGCGGTGATAGAATATGACGACGACGGCACAGCCTTGAATAAATGGCGTATGTGGCCCACGGACAGCGGGATAGCAGTGGAGCAGGAACCCTACGGGCGATGTTTTTATGATTTTGACAGCCTGGGTTGCGCGACTGGTGTTCGCTGTGAGAACATGGCCGGCGAGCCGCGGCCAGCGCCGGGCACTCTCGCTGCGCCAGCTGTGAGCGAAACCTGGCTGCCCGGTGCTGGCGGGGAGCCGGATGGGGTGGAGAGCGTGTATGCTTTTGATGCCGGCGGCTGTCCGACAGGCCAGGTCAGTGGGGATCCTGGGACGATTGTTGTGGTTCCCGGGCTCTGCGCAGACGCCCTGCAAGTCAAGCTGGCCGACCCGGAGCACGACCCGGCGGCCGTGCGCGACACCACGCGGGTGGAGATTATTTCGGCGGGCGATGTGCATTATTCGCTCAAAAAGGTCGGCGTTTACAATCGCGTGTTCCGGGGCCTGATTGCTGGGCTGATATATCTCAAGCGCGAGAGCGAGTATTACGGCCTGCTGGATTTTGCCCGAAGCGGCGACCATCCCATTCAGCGGGGCACCTACTATGTGGCCTACACCAAGCAGGAAGGCCTGCTGGCCCACGACAATTATAATTTCGGCAATTTCCTCTGGGGCGCGGCGGCTCAGGCCACCGGGGTGCCGCTGTGGATTGCCCGCCTTGGCTCGCACATCAGCAACATGATGCACACCGGCGGCGAGCCCGACTCCCCCGACGACATCCTCTCCATCGGCGCCGGCTACCATTTCTCCGAATCCATCGGCCCGGCACGGTAGGAACGCATTTTTCGGCAATTCATCTGGGCGGGTTGTAACGACCCGCTACTTCCCGTTACCGGTCAATCTTTTTTCTGAAAACATCAATGCGTTATTCTAAAAACTTAAATATCTGATTGTCTGGAAGTTTTGAGTGGTACAAATCCGGCGTTCGAGCATTAACTTTGTCGCGGATTGACGACTGTTTGTTATAATTATTAACTTTGCAAACGAGAGGGATTTATGCCAGAGATCAGTTCTTTTTACGGTATTGTTATTTCTATGTTTTTTAGTGATCATAACCCGCCGCATTTTCATGTCAAGTACCAGGGTTACGAAGCTACTATTGACATAAGCACTGGCACCATCAAAGGGGCTTTGCCCCCAGGGTGGTCGGTATGGTGTACGAATGGCTTGAACAGCACCGGGATGAGTTGTTAGATAACTGGGAGAAGATGAGGTTGTATCAGCCTTTCAATAAGATAAAACCTCTTGAATAGGGTATTTTTTTTGGAGCAGCAATGACTAACGACTTTTTACATATTACAGATGCAGAGTATCTGACCGACTATATGCTGAAACTGAAGTTCAGTACGGGGGAGGTTCGCGTTTTTGATTTCTCGCTTGTATATGATAAAGGGATTTTAGTCAAGTTGAAGGATATCGATTATTTCAAGCATTATACTCTGGACGGTTGGACTGTGGACTGGAATAATGAGATAGGTTTTGCCCCGGAGTTTTTGTATGAAAATAGTAAACCGGCCGCGTAGGCCGGCCCATTCAGAAGGTCGAGAGGAAGAACGCCGCCGCAGCGCTGCGCAGTACAAGCAGTTAGGCGTCGCCCCCGAAATCATCGCCGAGGTAACCGGTTTCACTCTCGAAGAGATTGCGGCGATGTAGGCCGCACCCTCGCCGCGACGCCTCCTATGTTGCTGGGCGCTGCCCAGACCCGCCGCTCTGCCGTACAGGCACTTCTGGCCACTGTGCGCCCGTTCTTGATTGCCGAATTATGAAAAAAGCTTCTCCATAAGAAGAAGCTTTTTACAGTATAAATGATTCCTACTAATCATTATTCAAGAATCAAGCTTTGTGTCCCTGTAACGTAAAAATCAAACGCGCAGCCAATAGTGATGGAAGTACCGGTTGCAGGCAAGTTCAACTTTTCTCGGGGAATACTCAGTTCGATGTAAGTGCTAGAAGAATCAGAAGACAAAGACTCACCAGCATCATAACCCCAAACATTGACAAGCCCATTTATTGTATTGCCACCGAATATTTCGATTGAACTCGAACTTGCAAGACCATTAAATGAAATAGGTTCAGTATTAGATGTATTTGTAAATGGATAGACTGTTACGAGGGTTTCGTTACCATAAATTTTATTTTGGTCATAAGTCTTTCCTGTAGTTGCATCATTGTCTGTATTGAAGCCTATAACGAGAGCCTTTGTAGACTCACTACGATTCTTCCTTAATTTGAAGTAGAAATAGACATTGTATTCATCAGATTTGAATTTCCACTCTCTTATTCTTGATGTACCACTGCTCGGGAGAACTGAAATCTCATTCCAGTCTGACAAGTCCCCATCAATCGTGATCGCTGGAGTATAATAGACGCCACCGTTAGCCTCACTTACATTGAGAGAGATTGGCTTAACGTTTGTTACTGAATTCTGTTTGTCCTTCTTTGATGCAGTAAAGGTCTTTATAGGGACATCGGTTGCGTAGTTTGTAACAGTGATGACCGGCTGGAATTCACCAAAAGTGCCATGGCAAGAGACGTAAAATACTGCCTGATTATTTACGACATTGCTGATATATGTAAGAGTACTTTTCTCGCTACCGGGGGAGGCGTAACCGTAATTGACAATTAGTTTCCCGTCGTCAGTAATTGACCAAAGTCCAGAAAGGCCAAACGTAGTCTGGTTATATACAGAGAACTTAACCTTGCTAACACCGTCCTTAATCCCGTTTACCGTGAACTTATACGTACTTGCCAGATTCGCAAAACTAAACGTCCCTTCGGCAGCGTTGAGTGCGTACATCGGAATGTTTGCCGAGAAATGTGTTGCGGTGAAATCAACGAAGGGCTGAACGTAAAATGACGGGTTGCTGCCTTCTGTGTAGCTATGGTTGTCAGAAGCGGGGAACAGGGCCCATATTTTCTTGTCGGCCTCGGTACCGTCGGATGCTCCAATCGTGTAGCCGTTTTCAATCTCACCACTGAAGGTGGCGGTATTGGTGTTGGCGCCCGATACAAGTGTCAGCGTAAAGAACTTGTTTTTGACTTCTGCGTCGCTATTGTGGAAAAGCACCGAAATGGCATCGCCATCAGACCATTTGAAGCTTCCGTCGGAATCATAATTGGTCTTGACTTCTGGCATGCCATTGTTTGCAGTGATGGTATAGGTGTATGTCGCAGATCCAGGATTGATGCGCTCTTCCTCAAGGTCGCTTGAGGCTTTGGTGCAAGCTGTAATCGCCGCTACGGCCATTGTCAGCAAAATAAAGATGCGTCTCATGGCTGTTACTCGTTAAAGAAATCGTCGAATGAGGATTCGTTTTCAAACGTCACTTTGGCACCAGTGCCGGTTCCGGATCCGGTTGGACTGCCTTCGAGGATAGGACGCCCCATGGCCAGTTGGAACTGTTCGGCCTGAGGGGCTTCGTAGGGATGTTTAGTAAACATGATTTGAACAATTATATGTAGTTAGTCAATAAGCATCTGCCACGTAAAGTTAGATGCAAAATCCATTGATTTCAAGGCCGAAACCGCAAAAAACGTTTCGAAACATTTCACTGGGAGCGGGCCTGCGTGTGAAGCGATAATGCAAAAAAGGATGGCCGCGGGGCCATCCTTAGGTTTTTGGAATTTTGGGGATAATGATTATAATGCCTGGATTTCCTCGGGGGAAAGCCCGGTTACCTGAGCGATAATATCTACAGAGACGCCCAGGCTCTTGTATTTGGCTGCGCTCCGCCGCCGCTCCTCGATGCGCCCTTCTTCGAGCCCCAACTTGCGTCCTTCTTCACGTCCCTCGGCACGCCCCTCTTCACGTCCTTCTTCGAGCCCTTCCTGACGGTACTCTTTCAGAGTCTCCTCATATTCAAACTCGTTCATGACAGATTTCTTGTAATTATGTTTGTCCTTTGCCTTGTAGCCAAGAAGATCTGCGGCGTCGAACATCTGCACCAGCATGGCGTCGTCCATCTCTTTGGGACGTTCTCCAAAGGATGACATTGTTTTCATCGCCACTGCAAACTTGTTCAAAAAAGATGCGTCCTTCCCCAAATCTTCGAGGCTGTCAGCAAATTTAGGAAGTTCGATGAAGATATGCAATATCTTGTCGTTGAGTACCGTCGTGTTCGGGGCGTCCATGTCGCACATTGCCAGCTTCACCGGAGCATGGTCCACCTTGGGGAAGACGGCCTCGCCCGTGATGGCAATCAAGTAAGTCTTTTCCACGTGATAATCGCGGCCTTTGGAATAAGTGTAATTCTCGAGGATAGAGGCGGAGGTATATACCAGCGCGCGCTCGACGAACGACGTCTTGGCATAGTTCTGCACCTCGACTATCACGCGCGAGCCGTCGGCGCAGCGGCAATACACGTCGAAGCTCATGCGCCGCACGCTGCCCACGGGCACGAAGACATCCCGGTCCAGATACTCCAGGTCCTCGATTACCCGGTCGTCGATGATTCTGTTAAGCAGGCCTATCAGCAAGCCCTTGTTGATTTCGGAGCCGAAGAGTCTCTTGAAGCCCCAGTCGGAGGTCGGTATTATGTACCGCTGCCCCTCTTTGTAGATTTGTTGCACCATAGTAACATAGTGTAAAAGGATTAAACAAACCCGGATGCAGCGAAAGGCTGCACCGGAAGCGTTACTATTAGTGCCTGAATCAGGAGTCTCGGGCGGTTTCGGTAAAATGGATGGGCGGGCCCCCCGTAACTGGGTCTGTACTCGGTCGCCGTCCGCCGTCAGCGGCTCCAAATTCGCGTAGTGCAAAGATAATGAATCGAAGGCAAAAGTCAAAGGGCGGCACGACAGAGGTCTACGTGATGTGGTCACAAATTGTGACCTCATCAGTTTGGCTTCGTCAACAGTTAGTTGAAACATAAAATCGGACGGGAATCGTTTAATATTCCGTTTTACTGCTTGGTTCAACACTTTTGTTTCAACGTGGTACAACTTTGCCAGATCAAAGTCCAGCATCACTTTCTGCCCGCGAATCTCATATATCAGATTCTGAATCGTAATTATCTCGTCGCTCATGCCTGTATATGGTTGTCGTTTTAGACAGCGAAGATAGGCCTAAGCTTGCCTTCTAAACGAGTCAAATTCTCAAAAGTTCAGGCCGCGAGCGCCGGAAACAGAAATAGTTTTTTCGCAAAAGGCTAACTGGAGCGGGCTGTGGTTCGCTTGTGAAAAAAAGTGTGTAAAAAAGATAATAATGTCTATTCCATTTTTAAAAACTTATCAATAACTTTGAAAGTTCGACGACCCAAAATGCGTAAACAACAATTAATAATTCTAAAATCATAAAAACAATGCAAATGAAAAAAGAGGTGTATTCTCAGCCTGTAAGTGAGATCTTTGAATTAAAACTCCTCGGCAGCGTGCTGCAGGGGGGGAGCCCGGATGGAAAATGGGATAATTCCATAAGAAAAGGAACCACTTGGGGAGATACGACTGGAGATGAAAATTATGGTCTTGAATAATCATTTTGCCATGAAAAAGAATTTATCGATCATAGCGCTCGTAGCTGTAGCAGCCACTGCGCTTGTGTCCTGCACAAAAGGTGTCGAGACCAAAGAGAGTATAGCCGCTGGTTCTGGCATGAAGACCATCACCATCCAAACCGGCATAGCAACAAAAACCACTCTGGACGCTAATCACGAGAATCTCGTATGGAGTGCTAATGATAAGATTAGCATATTCAACGATGTTGACAACACAAATCTTGAAGCTCAATATACTGCCGGCGGAGATTTGACCGTTCAAGTTCCTGCAGCTACAACCAAGATTTATGCTCACTATCCGTATTTTAACGGGAATAGTAATGGCCCTTCAAAAGTGAGCGTGTATATCTCAAATTCACAGAAACAGACAAAACCCGGTGAACTGAACGGTTATAACTTCCCTATGGTGGCCAAAGGCACTGTTAAAGACAACAAGGCTTTTATTTCTCTTTATCCTGTTGCTGGTGCATTGGCTCTGAATATTTATAACACAGAATTGGCAGGAGAAGAAAACGTTCTGTCCGTGACCGTTACGCCTTCTTCGGATAATACCGGTTTCATCGGACGGCAAACAACCAACATTACTGGCGATAACATAGCATACACTTCCGCTGAGTCTTCCAACCCGATCACAGTGACATTAACTAATCCACTTGAACTCGGTAATACCAAGCCTGCTGACAAACAAAAATTCGAAGGCCAAATTTATGTTTGCCTCGCGAAGCAGAGTTATGCCAATGTTACTTTTGAGATTCAGACCACCAAGGGGACTTACACAATCACGTCCAACGACACTGCATTTGACCTGGAGAACAATGATTTCTTGCCTGTAAACATCAATCTTGCCAATGCGCAGTTTGAAGCATCAGAGGAACTCTCAGGGACGTATGTGATTCTTGCCGAATATGAGGATAGTGGCGTCAGCAAGCTCTATGCAATGGCAAACACGCACAGCGATAATCTCAACCGCTTGGACGAGATTGAATTTGCAGAGGGGACGACAGCAACTGACAATAGGACTATCGTTTGGAATATAGCTAAGAGTGGTGATGGTTACACTATTACAGATCTCTCTGGCAAGTATTTGACTGCATCCTCCAGCAATGACGCAAATGTCGGTACGTCCGCGAAGTCTTGTGCTATTACTAAAAACGCAGATGGCACTTATTATGTGACTCAAATTTCTGGAGAAACTACTCGCTATTTGTCCAGAAACAATTCGAATAGTGGATTTGCTTTTTATTCCAATACTAACCAGAATTGCAAGCTTTCTCTTGTGAAGATAAAAGTACCAGTGCTCACTTGGGGTGAAGAATCTATCATTCTTGAAGCTGCGGACGAGGAAGAGCATGAAGTCACCCTTACTGCCATCAATGCCACTTCAGTCTCTGTGAGTGTTTTTGATGAAGATGAAACCACTGCAATAGATTGGCTTGTTGCTGATTATGCCGACGGAAAGGTGACTTATATGGCAGAAGCTAATACCAGCGATATTCGGAAAGCCGTAATGGTCGCAACAGCTACGAATGATTATGGTACTGTAACCGCCAAGATCAATGTGACTCAGAAAGCTGATAATTCTCATGTTACGAAGGGTGAAACTTGGAGCTATACTTTTAGCAATACTGATTTCGCACAAGCAAATGCTTCATATAACGGAGCATATAATGGTTTAATCTTAGGCTTTAAGTCGACACTTTCAAAGTTGGGCTTTGATTCGAGTAATAGCAGAGGCGTTCAATTCGGTGCAGCAAAAGGTTTGTTCACAATTACTGTATCCGGATACGAAGAGGGGATTGAGTCAATTAAACTTGTGATGTCATCCAACGCTGCAAGTAATACTATTTCTGCAACTGTTGGTGGAAAGGCAATAGGTAGTCAAGTCACACTTTCTAACGACAATAATTATGATGTAGAATTCTCTGGTGACCTTATGGCTGGTGGAGATATTGTATTCTCGATTAATGATATAACGAAATCTGTTTATTTGAAATCGATTACAATTAATCCTGGAGAACCTGCTTCTGAGGCGACACCTCTTGTTATGGGTTCCATCTCTTGTGACAATAGCGGTGTATATGAGAATTCGTTAACCTTTAGCTGGAATGCCGTCTCTGGAGCTGATGGCTATCAGGTCAGCACTGATGGTATTAGCTTTGGTGCCACTCAAAACGAACGGACCTATACACTATCCGGACTTGATCCAGGCACAAGTTATTCTATTTGGGTAAAAGCAATTGGCGATGGCACTAATTATACCACCTCGGAAGCAAAAGAAAGCGCTTCAGGAACCACTAAAACCAATGGGAGTACAGATCATGGCGAGATTACGATTGATGCAGCAGCCCTCACAGATGGAGTCCTATCATCAAATGGGTTTACACTTACATTCGCTAAGAATTCTGGAAGTACAGAGCCCACTTATAATACTAATGGCAATGACCTTAGGTTGTATGCAAAAGGAACAGTCGTAGTTAATGGCGGCTCGAAGACTATCACGAATATAGTGTTTAATCTTTCCACTCAGGGCAAAAAACGTTTGGCTCCAATTACAGCTAATGTAGGTACGGTAGCTACTCAAACCACTGGAGACGATACTGTAAGTTGGTCAGGCTCATCATCTAGCGTAACTTTCACTGTCGGAGATAAAGCAAACTATGGTTCTGATGGAGAAACTAAAGCAGGCCAATTATGCTTTAGCTCTGTAACGATTACTTATTGACTCCCATCCGGGGAGGGAGACTCCGGTCGGTACACGAATATCTCTTCTTCTAACGAGGATGCGTCAGGGGTGACCCTGACGGCCTCGTTCGGAGGGGTAGATGTTTCGCATAGCCCTCGAGAGATAGGGTTCCGTTATGGTGAAACGGAGAGTTCTTTGACAGAGTATGTGTATTACAATGATGTAATATCTTCGTCCAGCGGAAGTTATTCGGTCAATTTGACTGGTCTTGCTTCTGGGAGGAAGTATTATTATCAGGCCGTTATGCAGGTTTGGAATGGGACGTTGTATGTTCCAATCAGCAGTTCTGTGGGTAGCTTTACAACTTCTGCAGGAACGCCTGTGAATAGCCTTGGCTATCTCGCAAACTATGAGGTTCCGTATGTGGACATCTCCGGTACTTTGGTTTCTGGTAATGAGGCTAGCAGTAGGGGCTATAAGTGGTATCGTTATATGACCACGAATTCCAATCGCGCTGTAGCTACCCACACGTATCAGTACAACAACAAGTACTATAGGAACTACACCGTGTTGATGGATAAAGAGAAAAAGTCGCCTCTGTGGACAGCCTTTGCTATGAATACCGGTATGTGGCCGGATAATGATTATGGCCGTTATGGCGATTGGACCGAGGATCCTGCGTTCACCGGCCTTAGTGGCACTTGGCAGAACGGCGGGGTGACAACAGGTGGGTATGACAAAGGTCACCTGGTGGCATCTAACTATCGTCAGACTTCATCTGCCCAGAATGCACAGACATTCTATCTTTCCAACCAAGCGCCTCAGAACTCCAGTTTCAATGGCGGACTGTGGTCTCAGTTGGAACAGAAAGTTGTTGCAGCAACCCCTTCCAATAGTGACACACTGTATGTTGTGACTGGTGTATTATACGAGGGGACCGCAGTTTACGAAGCTGGAATTCAAGTGCCGAGTCATTTCTACAAGTGCTTGATGAAATGTAGTTTCAACTCCTCTGGAGAAATGACGGGAGCTACAGGCTGTGCCTACGTCTTCATCAACGAAGAGAAAAGCAATAATTCTCCATCTCAACTGCCTAACTATAAGACAACTATCCGGTCTTTGGAAGGCAGGGCAGGGTTTAACTTCTTTGCCAATGTCCCGGATGAGTTTGAAGAAGCGGCCGAGACGAAATCAACCGAACTCTGGACATATTAATTTTTGTCAATATTATCCCAGCAGCCACCCTCCGGTGGCTACTGTTGTTTTATGCCGTTACCTCACGATGTTGAAGCGGGCAAATTGGGCGAAGTCGGCAGAATGCCTTCGGAGGATGTCGCCACCCGCTTACGTCATGCGCGGGAGGGACCCGCCGCAGACGAGTTATCCGCGAACAGCGGATGACGAAGGATGTGGTGGGAGGGACGAAGCGAGCGTTAGCGAGCGGAGCTCCTCAGAAGGCATTGCTGCCGCGAGCCTTGC
>CACXHG010000113.1 GCA_902767355.1 uncultured Bacteroidia bacterium | reverse complement strand
GAACCCTCCCGAAGGTGGTGGAACTCGGCTTCAAGTGGGTCGATGTGGACGACGGCTACCAGATCTGCGAAGGCGACCGGGAGGCAAACGAGAGAATAGGAGATGAAGGCATGCGCCGCATGACCGACGCGATACACCAGGCTGGCCTGCTGGCAAAGCTCTGGTGGGCGCCGCTGGCCGCCGACCCCGCCAGCAGCCTGGCCGAGAATCATCCCGAGCTGCTGCTGGTGCGCAAAGATGGCAGCCACGAAGACATCAGCTGGTGGGACAGCTGGTATCTGTCGCCAGTGAACAGCCACACAATGGATTACACTCTGGCTCTGGTGGACCGCTTCCTGCTGGACTGGGGCTTCGACGGCTTCAAGCTGGACGGCCAGCACCTCAATCTGTGCGCGCCGGACTATAACCCCGCCAGCGGCCTGGCCTATCCCGAGCAGGCCTGCGAGCTTTTCCCCGAGTTTGTCAAGGGGATAGCCAGGCAGGCGGAGGGCGACAAGCCCGGGTCGATAGTGCAGCTGTGTCCCTGCGGCTGCGCGGTTAACTTTTTCTACCTGCCGTATATCAACCAGGCGGTGGCCTCCGACCCGACTTCCAGCCTGCAGATACGCCAGAAGCGCAAGGCTTATGCGGCAATGTGCCCCGGCCTGGCATACTATGCCGACCATGTGGAGCTGAGCGACGGCGGTCTGGACTTCCCCTCTCAGGTGGGCGTGGGTGGCGTGATAGGCACCAAATTCACCTGGCCCAAGGCCAACCCGGATGCCACCGAGAGCGGCGGCAGCCTCCTGACCGAAGAAAAGGAGGCCCTGCTGCGCAAATGGGTGCCTATCTACAAAGATAAAATGCTCTCTACGGGCAACTATCTCAATCTCTACGATTGCGGTTTTGACAGCCCCGAGGCTCACGTGATAGAGAAGGACGGTGCAATGTATTATGCATTCTACGCCCCGCAGTGGGACGGCGAGCCGATTACCCTTCGCGGCCTGGGCCAGGGGCGCTACACGGTCACGGAATATGCTTCCGACGAAATCAAAACATTTCAGGTTGAGGGTCCGGATCCAATAATTAATCCTATCTTTGAGGGGAGTTACTTAATCGAGGTTAAATAACTTGCAGCTATGAAAACCAATAAACTTTTTGCTTTGCTGATTGCCCTGCCGCTGCTGACTTTCTGCGGCTGCAATCCTGCAAACTATGAGCCCGACGGTCAGACCTCTTACGAAGGTGCGGCCCCGGAGCTCAAGAATGGGGATGAGGTGCTGGTCACCAACCCTAATGTGCAGAAATTCTTGTCAGAGGTGAATTATCCGGACAAGGACTATTCTTATACAAAAGTCCTTGACTATTACGGTGGTTTCAACGGAAAAACTTACAATGACCAGGGTGTGGAAGACCCGTCGGGCGTGGCGTTCAGCTGGACAAAGGAGCCCGATTCCGACATACCGCCGTCCTATAGTATCAGATGGAGTCAGGCGGCTGGAAAAGAAGGTCCCCTGGTTCTTCATCTGGCTGACAAGTACTCCTGGTCGGCCGATATTCCTGTACCGGAAGGCCAGTACTTCATAGATATTACCAACCTTGTCCCAAACGACAGCTACACATACAAAGTGAGTTCTGCAAAAGGGAAAACCATTGTAGAAGGCGGTTTTACTACCACCGGCCTGCTTCATCAACTTCACTTCCAGGGCGATGGCGGCGGTGTGCGCAACGTGCGTGACCTTGGAGGGTGGAAAACTCTGGACGGCAAAACCGTGAAATATCGCAAACTTTATCGCGGCGGCCGTATGAATGACCCTTGGGAGGTAATGCTCAATGAAGCCGGGCAAAAAGAGGTCTTGATAGAAGGCATCGGCGCGCAACTCGACCTGCGTGGCAATTCAGACGTTATGAAAACGGCTGCAGTTGAGGGACTTGACCACTGCGCCCCGGTAATCGAGCAGGGCGGCAAGACAATGCTGGTCAAGGATGCGGCAAAGACAAAGGAGTGCTTTGAGTTCATCGTGAACAGCCTCAGGGCCGACAAGCCCGTATTTTTCCACTGCTCTCTCGGCCGCGACCGTACCGGAACGCTGGATATTCTGCTGCTCGGGCTGCTTGGCGTGCGCGAAGGCGACATCGGCAAGGCTTATGAGGTGACCTATTTCGCTCCCGTGGGATACAGCGTGTCGTCTTCTGAAAGAAAGAATAACCCAGAACCTATCTTCAAGAATACCAGGGTGGAATGGGCCTACAGCGATGTCGTGCCTTATCTGTGGCTCAGGGCCGGAGTCGGCGGCAGCTTTGCCGACGGAGCCGAGAAATACCTGCTCAATGTGGCAAAGGTTTCCCAGAAGGACATAGACGACTTCCGTAATATGATGTTGGAATAATATCTATATAATTATGAAGCAAATAAAAACATTGTTGGCTGTCGCCGCACTTGCCGTGCTGGCGATCTCCTGCCAGAAGAGTGCAGACCCCTACGGCTACACTATCAAGAACAACCAGATTGTCTATAACACTCCGGCGCGTCCGGCAGACCAGCAGAGCATGCTCGGTTTTGCTGCGGAGCCCATCGAGAACGTCCGCATAGGTTTTGTGGGCTTGGGTATGCGCGGCAGCGGCAGCGTTGACATTATCACCTACGTTGATAACTGCCAGATTGTGGCTGTCTGCGACCTCTATCAGGACAGGGTAGAGGCTATCCAGAAGATGCTTGCAGAGCGCGGCAAACCCGAAGCTGCCGGCTACTGGGGCGAAGAGGGCTACAAGCAGCTGTGCGAGCGCGACGACATAGACCTGGTCTATCTGGCAGTGCCCTGGCAGCTGCACACCCCCATCGCAGTGTATGCAATGGAGCACGGCAAGCACGTTGCCATCGAGGTTCCCGCAGCCACCAGCATCCAGGAATGCTGGGATCTGGTGAACACTTCCGAGCGCACCCGCAAGCACTGCATGATGCTCGAGAACTGCTGCTACGACTTTTTCGAGCTGACCTGCCTGAACATGATACAGCAGGGCCTGTTCGGCGAAATCGTGCACGTAGAAGGCTCTTACTGCCACGACCTGTCTCCATATTGGGACCGCTACCAGGGCGACTGGCGCATGGTCTATAACAAGGACCACCACGGCGACGTCTATCCCACCCACGGCATAGGCCCCATCTGCCAGGATTTGAACATTCACCGCGGCGACAAGATGGACGTGCTGGTGGCCATGGACAGCGACGCCTTTGCCGGCCAGGCAGCAGCCGATGCGCGTGGCATATACGGCGACATCAAATATGCCAACGGCGACAATACCTCAACGCTTATCCGCACCCGCAAGGGCAAGACCATCCTGGTGGAGCACTCGGTGGTTACTCCGCGCCCCTACAGCCGTATGTACCAAGTGCAGGGCACCAAGGGCTTTGCCAACAAATACCCCAACGAGGGCCTTGCGCTGGGCGCAGACGATCTCAAGGGCGAAGATGTTGCATATGACAATCTCAATGCAGAGTGGTATATGTCCAATGAGCAGCGCGATGCCATTATGGAGCAGTACAAGCACCCCATGATTGCTGACATAGAGGCCAAGGCCAAGGAAGTCGGCGGCCACGGTGGCATGGACTTCATCATGATTTATCGTCTGATCTACTGCCTGCACCACGGCCTTCCCCTGGACCAGGACGTCTATGATGCAGCCGAGTGGAGCTCGCTGGTGGAACTCACCGAAGTCTCCATCAACCACGGCTCAATGCCGGTAGTGATGCCCGATTTCACCCGCGGCGAGTGGGATAAACTTGACGGCATCAGCTTCGCTACAGCGAAATAATAATTCCCATACAGACAGATAGATGCGCCGGCAGGACTTACCTGCCGGCTTTTTTATATAACAAATAATTGGGATTGGCAATATTGCCAAAGGCTGTTATATTTGCGGCATGAACTTTACAGGAATAATAGTAGGGGCGGCGGTCTTTTTCAGTATAGGCGTGTGCCACCCCATCACCATCAAACTGGAATATTACTTCGGGCGCAAGGGCGCCTGGGTCTTTGCCGTTGTCGGCCTAATATGCGCAGTGGCATCGCTGTTTATTTCCAATTACGTAGTCTCCACCATCGTGGCTGCCTTTGCCTTCTCCTGCTTCTGGGGCATACACGAGGTCACTTCCCAGGAAATGCGCGTGCTGCGCGGCTGGTTCCCCGAGAATCCGGCGCGCCACGAGTATTACGAGCGCCGCAGAAAAGAACTTGGGGATATCCTTGCGGGTACCCCCAGTCACAAGCATCTCAAGGAGAAGCTTAAAAAGTAGAAGCTACCGGGTGCGGCCGTTTCCAGAGGAGTCTAAAATCATTGCGAAGCCGCCGCCGGAAGCCATGTGGACCGTCAGGCGTGACGAAGAATCAACGGGAATATCCTCCAGGACATAGTCGGTAGCCACTTTGTCGGCGTTGATGCCGTCGCGGAAAAGAGAACAGGTCCATTTGCCGGCGGGTAGGAAAGAGAAATCCATCTCCACGTCGCGGTCTTGCCACGAGGTCATGCCGCCAACATAGTAAACACCGTCTTTTTCGCGCAGGGTAACTATCCATTCGCCAACTTTGCCAGAAAGGATTTTTGTGGAGTCGAACACCGTGGGCATGGAGGTTATGAAGCGCACTGTTTCCTCTTCTTTCAGATAGTCGGAAGGGGAGTCGCAAAGCATTGCCAGCGGCTCGTCATAGACCACGTAGCAGGCGACCTGATGGCTGCGGGTGCCCTGGCTCATTGGCCGTTCGTTGATCTTGCGGAAATCGTTGCGGTTGGCGTTGCGCAATGCCCCGGGGGTGTAGTCCATAGGGCCGGCCGCCATGCGGATGAAGGGGATCATAACGTCGTTGCGGGGCAGATCCAGCTGGTCGGCGGTGTAGCCCTTGGCGTTTTCCAAGCCGACGACACCTTCGTAGTTGAGCACATTGGGCCAGGTGCGGCTAAGTCCCACTGGCTTGTAAATGCCGTGATAGTCCAGCACCAGGTGGAGCTCCGCCGCCTTCTGGGCATACATTGCGATGCGGTCCACCATGGCGGCCTCCTGATTGTCAAAAAAGTCTATCTTGAAGCCGGCCACGCCCATAGAAGCGTATTGTTCAAAGACTTTGTCCGGAGAAAGACCCAGAACGTTCGTGTTGATCCATAGCAATATGCCCACGCCCTTGCCGGCGGCGTAGCTGCAAAGGCGGGGGATATCCATTTCTGGAATTGGGTGCAGAATATCACCGTTTTTGTACCAGCCTTCGTCTATCAAGACATATTTAATGCCATGAGAGGCGGCGAAATCTATGTGATACAGATAAGCGTCGGTGTTTATTCCGGACTTGAAGTCCACGCCGTGCAACTTGAAGTTGCTCCACCAGTCCCAGGTGGAGAAGCCGGGTTTGATCCATGAAATGTCTTCTATGCGGGAAGGGCTGCTGAGCTGATAGACCATATTGTTGACCGGCAGGTCGCAGTCGGTGGCTCCGTAGGCAACAATGCGCCAAGGGTAGGTGCGGGAGGCCTCTGTGTCGCAGAGATAATCCAGATATTTGCCGTTGGCAACACCCGGGTTCTCGGGGTAGGGCGGGAATTCTGCCTCGAAGCCTTTATCGGAGGTTCTCAGGAACATTCCGGGGTAGTTCCAGATGTCCGATTCCATAAGCAGCAGGCGGCCCTTTTCGCCAAGGTCTATGTAGACTGGCATAAATGCCAGCCGGTCACGGGCGGCTTCGGTATCGCCGCTGGTCACGGCTTCGTAGGGACTTTCAAACGAATTGCGGTAACGGTCTCTTTCGCGGGTGGGGGAGTAAGGCACCAGCATATTCACAGGACGGACAAAGGAAAATTCGGCTGTCTCGCCGTTTATCCTTTTGGTCCCGTCGAGGTCGGTGATAAAGCGGTAGGCGACGCCGTCGTCGTAGGCGCGCACTTCTATGGACCATCCGCCTTTCATCTTGAGTATCATCCGGTTGCAGTTGGCCTCGAAAGATGCCTGGCGGTAGAGCGGAGCATCGATATGCTCATTCAGCTTAGATTTTGACACCTTGACTACGCGGGCGTCTGGGCCGATTTCCTTCCCGTCTATCGTGAGGCTCATACGGTTGGAGTCCATCACGGTTTCGCCGTCCACGGCCAGAGCCCAGGTCATGGCCCCTTTTCCCGCAGAAATGCTCATCTGCAGGCGAGCTGAAGGGCTGCTGACAGAATAGACCTTGGCGCTGAGCGAGGTGACAAGCACTAAGGCAAAAAGGGAAGCGGCAATTCTTTTGTGGTTGTTTTTGCTGCAGAAAAGTGTCATGGTCAGGGCGATAAGGGAAAATTAGAATGCTTATTTATCGACCCTTTTCAATGGCTGCCATACGCTCCAGAGCGGTGATGCTCTGCCAGGAGCAGTTGACCCAGATGCCGTAATTCCCCTTGTCGTAGAGCACGGTGGGGATAATTCCGTTGTCGGGGTCCTGGCACAGGAGTATGGTGTTTATCAGGGTTTTGGCCTTGGCCAGCGCAAGGGGGTCACGGGTGGCGTCATAGACTCTCATCCAGGCCATCGCCACGCCGGCGGTGCTGTGGTCTATCGGGCACTGGAACTCGAACTGCTCATACACGAACGGGCGGTACAGCGGTTCGTAGCCCTCGGCTTCCTTGGCGCGCTCGTTGATGGGGGCGTTCCAGAGCGTGAACTGGTCCTCTGCGAAGCGGGCCATCTGGATGCAGGCCGAGATTTCTTCCTTGGAAGG
>CACXHG010000112.1 GCA_902767355.1 uncultured Bacteroidia bacterium | reverse complement strand
TGCCGGCTTTCGCCTCGGCACTGAGTTATTACGACGGCTACCGCTGCGAGCGGCTGCCCGCCAACCTGCTGCAGGCCCAGCGCGATTATTTCGGCGCCCATACCTATGAGCGCGTGGACCAGCCCCGGGGGCAGTTCTTTCACACCAACTGGACCGGCGAGGGCGGCAATACTACTGCCGGGACCTACAACACCTGATTGATTTCACGCCATTCGCTGGAGGGCGCACCGGGTTGCTCAAGATAATTGTTGTCAAGGTGTGCATACCGGAACCGCAGAAAGGAGTCAACACATGGCAGAAGTAATGCTGTTTTGTGAGCCTATGGTCATGTTTGTGGCGAAGCGAGAGGGAGCGCTGGAGGACGTGGAGGAATTCAGCCGACTTTTGGCAGGAGCAGAGGTCAATGTCGCCATTGGTCTGACCCGACTGGGCCACAGCGCGGCCTACTGCACCAAGCTGGGCGACGATACCTTTGGCAGGTACATAGAAAATAAGCTGAAGAAGAAGGGGATCGAAGCCCAGATCGCCTATGATCCCATGCACTGGACCGGATTTCAGCTGAAAAACCGCGTCACAGAAGGAGACCCCGAGGTGGTCTATTTCAGAAGAAACAGCGCGGCCTCCCACATGACAGAGGCAGATGTGGACTGGCTGGATTTCTCCGGCGCCAAGATCCTGCATATCACCGGGATTCCCCCGTCCTTTCGCAGAACTGCCGTGATGCCACCTATCACCTGATTGAAATGGCCAGGGCCCGGAGGCTGCTGATCAGCTTTGATCCCAATCTCCGTCCTTCGCTTTGGGAGAGCGAGGAGGTCATGATCCGTACCATCAACGATCTGGCCTCCAAGGCGGACCTCATGCTTCCGGGAACCGGCGAGGGAATGGCCCTCATGGGGAGCGACAATCCAGAAGCCATCGCCCGTTTCTATCGCAGCATCGGCGTGGATACCGTGATTGTAAAGTACGGCTCCCGCGGCGCATATGTCAGCAGTCCTCAGGGAGAAAAGCACCATCCCGGTTTCCGCATCCCCAAAGTGGTGGACACCGTCGGCGCGGGCGATTGCTTCGCAGTGGGCATCCTGAGCGCCATGCTGGAACAGCTGTCTCTGGAAGAGACGATCCGCCGGGGCAACGCCATCGGCGCGATCCAGGTGTCGGTTCGCAGCGACAACGAAGGCCTTCCCACCCGGGAAGAACTAAAGGCCTTTATAGGCTGAAAGGGGGCAATCATGAAACTGCAGACAGCAATTGATCGAGTAAGTCTGGAGCGCATGCTGGAGCTTGGCCAGGGGCTTTTTTGCTCCACAGACATCGTGGAGGTCGGAACCTCCCTGATCAAGGATTATGGTGTCGCGGCCAGCGTCAGCGCCATGCGGCGGAGCTTCCCGGGCATGACGATCCTCGCAGACATCAAAACCTGTGACGAGGGTGCATACGAATTTCAGAAGGCCTATGAGGCCGGAGCGGACATTGCCACGGTCATGGGGTTTTCCACCGGCGCTACGATACGGGCTTGCGCCGAGGTTGCCGCCGCCTTTGGCAAGGACTGGTTCATCGACCTGATGGAGTTGTCGGAGGAGGCGGTCTACCAGGTTGCCTTGGACTGGCCGGAGGCCATCTTCGGCATTCATCTCTCTTTCGACAGGCAGGGGGAGGGGCTTCGGGAACTGGTAAGTAACAGTACGCGGATCATCCGTGCGGCCGAGTCGGCGGATGGGAAGCCACGCCGGATCGCAGTTGCGGGCGGCGTAAAGCTGGAGGTGCTCCCGGAGCTCAGCCAATGCGGCATCGACACCGTGATTGTCGGTTCCGCTATTACCAAAGCATCTGATATCACACAGGCAGCGGAGTCATTCTTCCGTGCCTGTCACAAAACAACTTGAGGAGGGTACTGCCATGATGAACATATTAAAGGGCATCCTCGCTGAGATCGAAACGGTTCTGGACGCGGTGGAAGAAGACCAGATGAAGGCTGTGATGGAGCGGATGCAGAAAAACCGCCGGGTGTTTGTGGATGGCGAGGGGCGCTCTGGTTTTTCCGCAAAGGGCTTTGCCATGCGGCTGATGCACCTGGGCTATACGGTCTATTTTGTAGGCGAAACCATCACCCCCGCTCTGCGGGAAGGCGACCTGTTCGTTGCGGTTTCCGGATCAGGAAAGAGCGCGAATGTGGTCAATGACGCAAAGAAGGCCAAAACGGCCGGAGCGGAGTTGGTCGCAGTGACATCCAAGCCGGACTCCCCTTTGGCTCAGGAGGCAGACTGTGTGCTGGTGATCCCAGGCACCGTCAGGGGCGACGCGGGCAACCAGCGCGGCTCGATCCAGCTGCTCAGTTCCCTGTTTGACCAGAGTCTGCACATCACGCTGGATGCCCTTTGCCTGCTCCTGAGCCGTCGGGACCATACGGCCAACGAGACGGCCACCGGTGCCCATTGGTGAGACTACAGAGCGGCTGACAGAATTCATAAGATCGCGGATCTGAAGGGCAGTCTGCGGAGAATGTCCAACAGACAAGAAAGCATAAAGCAAAGTCCCGGGGCAAACCGTTCCGGGATTTCTCTTGATTTTGGGGTAGAAATAGGTTATAATGCAGACATGAAAGCGCTTACGACAGAATTTGACAGACAGGTGGAGCTATGAATATCTACGACATCGCAAAAGAAGCCGGCGTCTCCATCGCCACGGTTTCCCGGGTCATAAATAATAAAGGGAACGTCAGCGAGAAAACCCGTGCAAAGATCGAAGCCGTTATGGCAAAGGCGAAATATCAACCCAGCGCCCTTGCCAGGGGACTGGCCAGTGGCAGCTCAAAGACGATCGCAATTTTTGCCGTGGATGTCCGGGTGCCCCACTATGCCACCACCTCCTTTATCATGGAGCGGCTTTTGACGGATCTTGGCTATTTGGTCATCATCTGCAACACCGGTGAGGACATAGCCGATTGGCGTCGGTATCTGACCATCATGCGGGAGCGGAACATCGACGGCATCATACTTACCGGTTCGATCTATAACCGACTGGAACGGGATGAAATCCTGGACAGCTTTTCAGATATCCCCATTGTCATGGCCAATGGGCGCATGAAGCGGCCCAATGTCAAGTCTGTCTTCGTGGACGAGGGGCGCGGCATCGAGCTGGCTGCGGAGCACCTGTTTTCCCGCGGTCACACAAAGCTCGCCTATGTGATGGACAAGGATACGGAGTCCGCCGAGCGCAAGAAAAACGGCTTTATCCGACAGCTGGCGATGTTGGGGGTCCTTGATGCGGTGCGCCATGTGTACACTGCCCCCTACGGGCTGGAGGGCGGCGCGCAAGTCGGACGGATGCTCTT
>CACXHG010000111.1 GCA_902767355.1 uncultured Bacteroidia bacterium | reverse complement strand
TGGATAGCCATCAATGTGGCCACCGTGATCATGTGGATAGGCAATGTGGCCAAAGGAGGCGAAAATGCAAGCGTAGCCACCTTGCTGATGTGGAGCGTCTATCTGGTGAATTCGGTGATAATGCTGATCCGCTGGATGCGGGAAGCAAACCGCAACTCCTAGATTTCCCTGTTCAAAGCCTCCCAGATCATATCTTTCAGGTGCACCAGGCCGTCGCCCGTGACGGCGCTGATAAAGGTGTGGGGCACATCTTCTGGGAGAGTCTTTTCGATGTCGGAGCGCAGTTCGTCGTCCAGCAGGTCGTTTTTGGTGACGACCAGAATGCGGTCTTTGTCCAGCAGCTCGGGGTTGTAGAGCCGCAGCTCGTTGAGCAGAATCTCATAGGTCGCGGCCACATCGTCGCTGTCGGCAGAGACCATAAACAGCAGCATGGAGTTGCGCTCTATGTGCCTTAAAAACCTAAGGCCCAGGCCTTTGCCCTCGTGCGCACCCTCTATGATACCGGGAATGTCGGCAATCACGAAAGAGCGGTCGTCGCGGTAGCTGACAATGCCCAGGCTGGGCTCCAGAGTGGTGAAAGCATAGTCGGCAATCTTGGGGTGCGCGGCGCTCAAGGCAGAAACCAGCGTGGATTTTCCGGCATTGGGGAAACCCACCAGACCGACATCCGCCATTATCTTGAGCTCCAGGACCACCCAGCCTTCCTCGCCGGGTTCGCCCAGCTGGGCATAGCGGGGCGTCTGGTTGGTGGCGCTCTTGAAGTTGTTGTTGCCAAGGCCGCCCCGGCCGCCGCGGCGCAGGATGACCTGCTGGCCGTCTTCGATGACCTCGCACAGCAGCTCGCCGGTTTCGGCGTCGCGGGCCACGGTGCCCAGGGGCACTTCCAGGACTATGTCCTTGCCGTCGGCCCCGGTGCGGAGGCCGCCGCTGCCGGCTGCGCCGTTATCGGACTTGATATGTTTCTTGTACTTGAGGTGGATCAGGGTCCACATCTGGGTATTGCCGCGCAGGATGATGTGCCCGCCACGGCCGCCGTCGCCTCCGTCAGGCCCGCCTTTGGGAACATATTTCTCGCGACGCAAATGCATGCTCCCCGCCCCTCCGGCGCCTGAAGCACAGAATATTTTGACGTAGTCTATGAAATTGGAATCTGCCATAACGAGGTCAAAGATACTGACAATTTATTTGAAAATTGCCGAATCGGCATTATATTTGAATTATATATACGCCAGAAAATATATTAACCCTAATACTAATTTAAGAAGAAATGAAAAAAGTATTCGCAATTGCAGCAGCTTTGATGATGCTCGCAACAGCCGCCAACGCCCAGAGCTTTGGCGCAGGTTATGTGCAGTCAACCCAGAAAATGAACAACAACTCATCAACAGCCAACGGCTTCTATGCCGGTTTCGGTTACACCGCTGATTTTACCCCCAAGGGCAGCGCAATCAGCCTCGCACTCAATCCTGGTATCTACTATGAATACCTCAATTCTACCAGCGCCGGTTCTATCTGGTTTGTATCCGGTGAGTCCAAGACTCAGGAGCACTATGTAAATGTTCCTCTGCAGGTGAGCGTCGGTTTCAACTTCGCTCCTACCTTCAAGCTGTTTGCTTATGCCGGCCCTACTGCCAACGTAGGTATCGCATCTTCCACTAAATCTTCTGTTTCCGTTGCAGGTCATACCGGAAGCGTCGACCCTACCGACAACTACAAGAGTGGCGACTACAGCCGTTTCGACATCATGCTCGGCGGTGGTGTAGGTGCAGAAATCATGAATAAATTCCGCGTTAATGTAGGTTACGACCTTGGTATGCTCGACCGTCACAAAAGCGACGACATCACCCTCAAGCGCAACCGTCTCACCGCAGGTGTGGCATTCATCTTCTAATTGAATCTTACCAAACACAATAAAAGGTCTCCTGTTTTTCAGGGGACCTTTTAATTTTGCCTGCAATGAAACCGCCGGCTATGGCAGCAGGATCTTCCGGTCGGCTGCCTCGTTATATCCGGACAGGGCGTCGGCCATGAGCAGCATGTTGGCCGCCACCTGCGACACCTTGGCATCGCGCGAATGCTCCCGCAGGGAATACCAGGTAGCCTGCGAGTCCTCTATCTGGTCGCAGAATGTGATATTGGGAAAGCGAACTGCCAGATTGGCGCGGAACACGTCGGTGTAGCGCTTGCAGAGGGCATCCACCTCCTCGTCCAGGGCGGCTTTGGCCTCTTGAGAGCGCATCTTGGCATAGGCTCCCGTAAAGTCGCGGTACACGTCGGCCTGATTGATGGTTACATCGTCGCCATCTTCGTTGAGCAGCCAGCAGTGGTTGACATCCTCCGGGTCTTTCTCTATGGCCAGGTCGTTGAGCTTGGTAAAGCGCACTCCCGCCAGGGCCAGCTGCCCGCCATCGGTAGAAAACTTGACCTTGGTGAAATCCAGCCCGATGGAGGCCTTGACATAGTATTTGCCTATATAGAGCACCTTCTTGCCTCCGGGATGCGTCAGATTGTCCACAAACCTCGACAGCTTGTCGCTCAGGCCCTTTTTATCCGATATCTTATAGCGGGGGTCGTTCAGATACCGCTCCAGCGGCTCCTCCTTGACCACATAGCCGGTCTTGTCATAGACGAAGGTCTCCAGTTTGAAACTCAGGTTGACATTTGCAGGAGTGCCGGCCATCTGGGTCCAGGTGTCCAGACGGCTCTCCAGCTCGTGGTTGCGCATCTCCAGAGTAGCCAGACGGCTGCGCAGCTCCTCCTGGGCACGGCCCTGCTCCTCGAGAGAGGCCGCCTTCTTGCTCAGCTCGTTCTGTATAAGCGTATTGAGCGGCTGGATGGCGAACAGCATCAGCAGCACGGTGATCACATTGGACAAAATGATGGCGATGGGCGCAGCGGTCTTAGGGAAAAACATGAACGCGCCCACATTTAGTGCCACCAGAATGATGAACACCACCGCGATTATATAACTCTTGGTCAACTGGTTTTTGTCCAGCGACGACTTGACGGCTTTCTTAATAAACATATACGCAAATATATCACTTACTTTGGCAATAAACAAGCGGGCCGGCGCTATAGGCACCGGCCCGCAAATGCTTTATCTTAAAAACAGATTATTGCGCGTTGAACTCCTTGACGCAACGTACCGGACGGCCGTACTGACGTACGTGGGTCTGGGTAGCGTCAAAATTCAGATAATCAAAAGTTTGAGGATCGCCACGCTGGAATGCCGCGCAGAAATAATATGCTCCATAGTACTGGAACTGAGTAGGGTTCTCTTCCCAACGCGAGAAAGGACCGGTGCAGGATGTCCAGACGCAGGCGCAAGGATCTTCGTCGTGGGTGTGCGAATAGGTCATTCCCTTGTAACCGAACCAGCCCAGCACGGCCTCGCGACCAACCTCGGTGGTATTGAGGCCGGAGATATAGCCTGCGAACGGGTAGAAGCTGTCGCCGCTGGCGGTGGGCACTATCACACCCTCGTCGAGCAGCTGGATATCGGCCTTGGCTACGCCCTTCCAGGTATCCTCGGGAGGTACCATGTATCCCGGAGGGCACGGGTCGTAGATGGTCTTCTTGAGCTCGTTGCGCGCTGCCGGGAAGGGATGATAATTAACCGTCGAAGCAAAGGCATAGAACGGGTTACCCCAGAGGTCGGCCGTA
>CACXHG010000110.1 GCA_902767355.1 uncultured Bacteroidia bacterium | reverse complement strand
CTGCGACCCCCTGATTATGAGTCAGATGCTCTAACCAACTGAGCTATGGGACCGTTTCCGGTGCAAATATATGCAAACTATCCGGAAAATAGTTGTGTGTCGTGCTTCTTTTCTTCGCTTAGTTGACCTTGATCTCTACATCAACACCGCTGGGAAGTTCGAGGCGCATGAGCGCGTCGATGGTCTTGGGGTTGGATGAATAGATGTCAACCAGACGACGGAAAGAACTGAGTTCGAATTGCTCGCGGGCTTTCTTGTTGACGAAAGTCGAGCGGTTCACAGTGAAAATCTTCTGGTCGGTCGGCAGGGGGATGGGCCCGCTGACAACTGCGCCAGTAGCTTTGACTGTCTTTACGAGCTGGTCAGTCGACTTGTCGACCAACGCATGATCGTAAGATTTCAATTTGATTCTGATTTTCTGGCTCATTATATAACTATTTATTTAAATTTTATTCTCCTGAAAATTTGCGTCCGGACCTTTCTACAACCTCTTTGGCAATGGAGGCGGGAACCTCCTCGTAGTGGCTGAATTCCATAGAGCTGGTGGCACGGCCGCTGGACAGGGTGCGGAGCACCGTCACGTAGCCGAACTGCTCTGCAAGCGGCACCAGTGCGCTGATTATGCGCGCATTGCCCTTGGTGTCCATGTTCTGGATCTGCCCGCGGCGACGGTTCAGGTCGCCTACGATATCGCCCATGTACTCTTCGGGGGTTACCACCTCGAGCTTCATGATGGGCTCCATAAGCACGGGAGAGCACTTCTTGAGAGCCTCCTTATATGCCATGTGGGCGCAGATTTCGAACGAAAGGGCATCGGAATCGACGGGATGGAAAGCACCGTCGAGCAGGCGCACCTTCATCGCGATAAGCTCATAACCGGCCAGCACACCGTTGCTCATAGAGCTCTTGAGGCCCTTTTCTACAGCAGGGATGTACTCGCGCGGGATATTGCCGCCCTTGACCTCGTCGATAAACTGCAGCCCGGTTACGCCCTCGTCGGCCGGAGAGAACTCCGCCACGATGTCGGCATACTTGCCGCGGCCACCGGTCTGTTTCTTGAAGGTCTCGTGTATCTGGTAGGAACCCCTGATGGCCTCTTTGTAGTTGACCTGCGGGGCACCCTGGTTGATCTCCACGCCGAATTCGCGGCGCAGGCGGTCTATGATGATATCCAGATGAAGCTCGCCCATACCGCTGATGATGGTCTGCCCCGTCTCCTGGTCGGACTCCACGGTAAAGGTGGGATCCTCTTCGGAGAGTTTTGCCAGGGCAAGTCCGAGCTTGTCTATGTCTGCCTGGGTCTTGGGTTCCACTGCCACTCCGATCACAGGGTCGGGGAAAACCATGGACTCCAGAACTATCGGCTTGTCTTCGACGCAAATTGTATCACCGGTGCGCAGCTCCTTGAACCCGACTGCGGCGCAGATATCGCCTGCTTCCACAAAATCGATGGGGTTCTGCTTGTTGCTGTGCATCTGGTATAGTCTTGCAACGCGTTCTTTCTTTTGTGTGCGGGTGTTGAGCACATAGCTTCCGGCGTCGAGACGCCCGGAATATGCTCTCAGGAAGGCAAGGCGGCCCACATAGGGGTCGGTGGCGATTTTGAACACAAGGGCGCAGAACGGTTCGCTTGCGCTGGGCTTGCGTTCAATCTCGGCTCCGGTTTTGGGGTTTTTCCCGAACACGCTGCCGATGTCCAGCGGACTGGGCAGGTAGCGGATGACGGCGTCCAGAAGGAACTGTATGCCCTTGTTCTTGAAAGAAGAACCGCAGCAGGTCGGCACGGCCGCCATGGCTATGGTCGCCTTTCTCAGGGCGGCGATAATCTCTTCCTGGGTGATGGAATCGGGGTCGTCAAAGAATTTGAGCATTATGTTGTCGTCAAATTCTGCAACCGACTCTATCAGCTTGCCTCTCCACTCCTGCGCCTCGGAGAGCATATCCGCGGGGATGTCCTTGATCTCGTAGTTTACGAGCTCGGTGCCCTGATCGTAATAAATAGCCTTCATTGCTATCAGGTCCACAATCCCTGCGAAATTGTCCTCTGCGCCTATCGGCAGGCAGATGGGCACGGCGTTGGCCCCCAGCTTGGTGTGGATTTCGTCCACTACGGCCAGGAAATCGGCACCCGTGCGGTCCATCTTGTTGACATACGCAATCTTGGGAACGTGATATTTGTCGGCCTGACGCCATACGGTCTCTGACTGAGGCTGTACGCGGCCGACGGCGCAGAACGTCGCTATGGTGCCGTCAAGCACGCGCAGCGAACGCTCCACCTCGACAGTAAAGTCCACGTGGCCCGGAGTGTCTATCAGGTTTATCTGATATTTCTCCGAGTTGTAGTTCCAGAAAGCGGTGGTCGCAGCAGAAGTAATGGTGATGCCGCGCTCCTGCTCCTGGACCATCCAGTCCATCGTGGCGGCCCCGTCGTGCACCTCTCCGATCTTGTGCGTCTTGCCCGTGTAATACAGGATGCGCTCGCTGGTCGTAGTCTTGCCGGCATCGATGTGGGCCATAATGCCGATGTTCCTTGTGTATGTCAGGTCTCTTGCCATCTATACCCTCACAAATGAAATTAGAAACGGAAGTGGGCAAATGCCTTGTTGGCCTCTGCCATCTTGTGCATGTCTTCCTTTCTCTTGAATGCAGCACCTTCGTTGTTGTAGGCTGCAATTATCTCAGCACATAACTTTTCGGCCATGGAGTGACCGGAACGCTTACGGGCGTAGAGTACCATATTCTTCATCGCGATGGAGACTTTGCGTTCTGGTCTGATCTCTGTAGGAACCTGGAAGTTGGCACCACCTACGCGGCGGCTCTTGACCTCGATCTGGGGAGTGATGTTCTCCAGAGCCTGCTTCCAAACTTCTACGGGAGCCTTTTCAGAATCTTTCATCTTCTCGCCTACCATATCAATGGCATCGTAAAAAATAGAATACGCGATACTCTTCTTCCCCTGCAACAT
>CACXHG010000109.1 GCA_902767355.1 uncultured Bacteroidia bacterium | reverse complement strand
GTACAGCCCATCAGGTCGCATCACGCGTAGTGACCGCAGCCAGAAGCCAATCCAGAAGAAGGTACAACGCTTAGTGATTGTCGATTCCTGAAGTGAAGTGTTTGTTATATGGCGTTTGAGACAAAAAAGGAGGCCCAGAGGCCTCCTTTTTCCTGCTAGGTTAGTCTTAATCCTGGACGAGCGGCATCAGCAGGAAGCCGCGGCCGTTCCAGGGCTTATTCCACCAGTATTCGCTCTTGCCGTACTGAACCCAGATGACATCGCCGTCGGACACATCGTTCACCACAACTTCACGATAATGAGAGAAATCCGTGCCGGAAGGACCTACGCCGTCGCGCTCACCGAATATCCTGTAGGTACTAGAAAGTATACTATTTGAATCGGTCGACTGATTGTACATATATTGCAGGGGCTCCATATTGGGCTTCATTACCCAAAGGTAAGAATAGGAAGTGTGCCCGGAGCTTATGACATAGAACCTGATGGTCTTATGCTGATACCCTTCTACTACAATGCGGATATTTGCATTCCCGTCCTGAGCCGAATAGTTCGATTCAGACTCATAGAGATTGTATTCGAAAGGAACTCCGGTCACGTTCGTGACAGAACTTGCCACACGCCACTGCGTGCCGTCGGGCTGTGCCGATACCCAATTGGTATCCCAAGCGCCCTGGGTAATGTTGCAGGAGGCGGAAGAGCCGAGCATTGAATAGCTCACTGTGACTTGTCTGGGTGAGGATGCGGTGTTCTGCCCAAAGTCTTCGGAGATGGCGGTGCCCGTCAAAGACTGGCCCGTGACAGGGTCTCCGTTATACAGTGTACCGTTGTAAGTATAAGTCCAGTTAATCCTGGTGCAAGATTCCCTCCCGTGGACATCGCCTGCGGTGATGGAGAAATTCGTGCAGACCAGGTCTGTGACATCGGGTTTAGCCTTGCTTGTGAACTCACTGTAAGAGTTGAATTTTTCCATATAAAGGTCATACGACTGGAAGGGGATATAGAAGTTCTCTACATTACCGGCACTGTTGAAGGGATAATAGCTATAGTTTGGAGCCGTCGGCGAAGTGAAGACCACATCCTTGATCTGACCGCCGAAGCAGTAATCGTCAAAAGAGTTCATTCCTCTCGGGAGAATCACGCGCTCGACGCTGGAGTTGGTAATCATAGAGTTGGTGCCGCTGTCGTATGTCTTGAGGCCGGTGTCGGAGAAATCGAGAACCTTGAGAGTTGTGTTGCCGTACAAAAGATCAAGTGCGTAAGTATAGTCGCCCGAATTGGGATCCCATCCATACAGTATACTCTTGATATTTGCAGGGAACTTATATGACTCCAGGCCGGCAGGGAAGAAGTAATACAGCTGGCCGTCTTCGTGGATTATGCACCGCCCGTCTGCCGAGGCATTCTGGCCGGTAACATTGGTTACGTTGGAGCATCCGGCAAATACGGCGCCGTGGAACGAGACGCTTCGGTTGGCCGGGAGATGTATCGCGGTCAGTGATGAACAGTCCTGGAAAGCGGTCTTCCCGAGAGATGTGCAGTTAGAAGGTAAAGTCAATTCTTCGAGGGAAGTGCAGCCATTGAAAGCATTATCTCCGATAGAAGACAATCCTTCAGGGAAAGTGATGCTTGCAAGATTTGTACACCCGCTGAAGGCACTGCTGGATATGTATACCAGGTTGGGGAAGTACGTGGCCAGATCGTCGAAACTTGCAAGTTCGGTATTCCCAGAGAAGGCACTGCTGGGAATCTCGGTCACGTCTTTAGCTTCGTTGATGCTGATATGCCCGTCGCCATTATAATCCCAGCCCTCCAGGTTCGGCGCCACCGCAGCAACTTGCTGGTCGGCAAAGTTGATGAATTCGGGGTCGTCAACATCCACTTCGAAGGACGTGGACACATCGCCGTAGGCTACGGTAATGGTCGTGGTTCCTTTCCCGGCGGGGCAGACAGAAAGGTAATAGGTGACATAAGGCTTATCCTCATAGTTGTAGCTTGTCTCGTAATACAGCTCGTCATAATAGTTGTAATACGAGATAATCTCAGCTTCGGCAACCTGCGGGTTGGAACAAGTTATGGTAATGTCCTTGGGGTCGACGATATCTGAAGCGGGCCACAGACCCTTGCCGTCATCTTCCCAGGTAGGGGTGAAACCGATATTCTTCGGACGGCCTCCTATATCGAAAGAAGCGGGCCCGTCGCCCTCAAGCCCTTCAATGACAATCGCATCCACGGCGGGGCGCCTTGACGCGAAGTCTTGTGTGATTTTAAATGACAGGTTCGTTACTTTGCCCTGCTCAAGGATTATTGGCTGCTGCAG
The DNA here is from genome assembly GCA_902767355.1 of uncultured Bacteroidia bacterium. Taxonomy (GTDB): domain Bacteria; phylum Bacteroidota; class Bacteroidia; order Bacteroidales; family UBA932; genus Equibacterium. The sequence continues at coordinate 7,953 of CACXHG010000109.1, read as the reverse complement.
CGGGACAACTTTCATAAAACGTACATCTTCCGTCTCGCCGCCGAATGTCAGCATGTTGGGACCTCCCCAGGGTGTTTCCGTGTGAATCTGCCCGGGAAGCACCGCGAAGTAGGTCGATTGGGAACCATCTGCGGCAGGGGTGTACCAGGTATCTTCGTCATATCTGGCTGTCACATTGTTATTGTTGTCGCCATATCCGTCAATAGCGATTGTGTTGTTCAGAAGGTCGATATATGCATTAGATGCAGTGAGGTAGTCATAACTGTTTTCCGTTCTGAGATAAATCTCCTTGATATGTTGCCCGTCGAACCACCCGTCGGTGGCATCCTTTATTGAAGTCCTCAGAAATGCAACCAGCCTTGTGAAGCTCGGGCTGGTGCTTATTTCCACCGTGGTAACTCCGGGCTCCGGAGACGGCACGTCGATGGTATTTGTAGCGACCATAATATCGGCATAACCGTCGAAAGAGCCGGCCTGCGGATACTGAATCCTGGGCACAGACGTAGACGCTACGGGTATGCCACCTTCGGGAGCTTCGTAATAATCCCATTCCCCTTCTTCGTTCTGCTCCGTCAGTCCATACTCGCAGATGGTAACCTGCGAGCTCATAAACTCAGGGGTTTGCTCTTCGTCTTCATCATCATCTTCCCCGTCAGAAGCTTTGGTACGCACACTGGTTTTCGGACGCAGGCTATTTAACATTTCTCCTCCGCCTTCTCCCATTTGCTCATAGCGGTACTGTATGGGATAAAAGAAATGGTAACTTTCGCCGGCCTGCAGCTTGCCGGAGAATGATGCAGTAGCGCCTCCGTCTTCCGTTGTAAAAGGATACAGGGTGGCCAACCTGTCCGTATATCCCCACTGATTTTCCACATCCTCAAAGACCAATGAGGTTGCACCTATCATGTCTCCCGCATCCCAGGTGAGAGAGTAGCCCTCGGAAGTAGCCTCCATAGAAGTCTTTGTGGCAGGATTGCCGGGATTGGCAGCCTTGAAATGAACCTCCACCAGCTGTTTGTTCTCGGGAGTTTTCTCTACCGTAGGCTCAAATTGTTCTGCGGTACAGGATGCGATAATGACGAATCCCGCAATTGCAAACAACAGAAATTTAAAAGTCTTTTTCATAGCAAGGAATTTAAAAGTCATACGAATAACCACTGTCTTCAACTTCGGGCACGACGACTTTCACTTCGGCGGGGTCGGAACCCGTTAAAATCCTTGATTTGATACTGATCAAAAAGGTTTCAGTTTCCGGGGCTTCATACCGGGATAAATGTTTTGTCTTTTCCATATTTGGGATAAATAAGCTCAGTAGTACGCGTATGGTTCAAAAGTACTAAATACAATTGACAAAACCAACAACAATGGTAACATAATCAAAATTTTGATTATAGCGGTATAGTTTCTATCCTTGAGAAGTCGCCTACACTGCAAACCGAGTGAAATGAGAGCTCGTTTTCCTCTCTTTTTTTGTTTTATTCAAAAAATGAAAGTAGCTTTATACTTTCAATGAGTAATCAATTTATAACCATAGTATTATGAAACAGGCTTACAATGCGCCCCGCACGAGAGTTGTTCCCATTTTGCCGGGAATGATTGTTTGTGCAAGCGATCCCTGGGGCGGGACGACAGAACAGGATTTAACCGGAACAAACAGTGATTAGCTAAAAATGAAGAGTATGAAAAAGACATTATTTATGGCGTTGGCTCTTCTTTCGGCTTTCGCACTTTTTTCCTGTCAGAAAGAAAAAACTCCGGAATCCAGTTCCGGTACGATAAAGTTCCAGATTACAGTTGCCGATCTGGCCACTTCTACCAAGGCCACCAAGACCGGCTGGTATACGGGTGACAAGGTCAATATCTGGCTTGATGGAAGCTTCCAGAAAACTCCCGATCTGGTGATGACCTACGATGGCTCAAGCTGGGTGGCCGACGGCGGACTCCGCTCCGGCTGCACTCCCGCAGCATCCGGCACAATGAAGGTCATTTTTGAGAGTTATAACGATTTCAGCAAGTTTGTCGGTTCTCAGTCGAGTACCTACACCTGGTTTCCCTTCCCGACGGGCACGATAGGGACCAGGACCAGCAACGTGTTCAACCATAGGCTTGTGGCCTATTCTTATCCGGATGAATATACCTACTCCGGAGGCACGCTGACGGCCCATATCGAAAACTGGAAGGTCCTCACCGACTTCCAGGTGGTAGTGGCCGGCCTGCCCGAGGGGTCTTATGCGATGACGCCGAGTAATCCGCTTCGTGTTCCCAGAGGTATTCAGGTTGCTGCCGACAGGGTATATCTGGCGGGAAACGATGCTTCTTATTATGCATTGGGGCAGCCCAACGAAGACGGTCTGGCCTTTTACTTTATTGTAGATCCAAGCTGGACAGGGGAGAAATCCACTCTGAGTGTGACGCTCGTGGATGCCAAAGGGCACAGTTTTACATTTACCAAGACAGATTTCTTTTTCGGTGCATCCGGGACTTATCAGGCTGTGAAACTGGCGTTTGACAAGTTCAAGGGCGTAAACGGCGACAATCTGATCAACGGCAACGAATACGTCGATATGGGCAATGGCCACAAGTGGGCGACAATGAATGTGGGCGCAGCAAGCCCCTCTGCTTCCGGAGACCTTTTTGCCTGGGGTGAGACTGAGCCCAAGAGTACCTACACATGGGGCAGCTATAAGTGGGTGGATATCCCGGCGACGGAGACCGAAGTGGAAGCCCATGGCAAATCATACATCAGTAAGTATACGTTTAAAGACAGGACGTTCAGTCTTACTACGCTGCCAACCCCCATTCCTGTATGGTATGACAATGAGCGGAATTTCATCGGAGACGGAATAAAGGTGCTCCTGCCGGAAGATGATGCCGCAAGGGCCAATTGGGGCGGCACATGGAGGGTTCCGACCAAAGAGGATTGGCAGTGGCTCCTCAATAAGGATAACTGCAGCTGGGCATTGGGAAAAAAGGATAATGTCGATGGAGCTATAGTTACCAGCTTGATAAACGGCAACAGCATTTTCTTTCCGCTGGCCGGATGGCAACAGGGCAGCGCTGTTCATACCGGCGATGGCAGCTATTGGATTGCCGATCTGGACGCTAATATGTCTTGGAATGCCTGGACGGGCATGATTTATCCCCAGTCTCCCAGCGGCAATTATTTTTATACAGGATCCGCTTACCGTTATTATGGCCACGCGATACGTCCCGTATCGGACTAAAAGCATTTTCAAGTGAAATCCAGAATTATTGTCCTTGCGCTGCTGATTTCGGCGGCCTGCAACCGTTTTGAGCCCTTTACCTTTGTCCAGATGGCCGACACACAGATTGGTTTTTTGGATGATTCGCCCGCCTGGTGCCACTCCGACTCGCTTATGAAAGCGGCCGTGGATGCCGCCAACGCGCTCAAGCCAGCCTGTGTGATTATCGCCGGCGACCTGGTGGACAACCCCTCGGACCCCGTCCAGGATTCGATTTTCACCACCCGCCTGAAAGAGATAGAGGCGCCGGTTTACACCCTTCCGGGCAATCACGATTATCAGGGCACGGAGCCGGAGAAGCTGCAGCGGTACATAGCCTTGCGCGGTTATGAGCGCTTCTCTTTCAAGGATCACGGCTGCGCATTCATCAGCCTGAATTCCAATGTGATAAAGGACAATGTCGAGGATATGGAGCAGGCGCAGCTGGCCTGGCTCGAGAAGGAGCTTGCCGCCGCCGCCGGCTGCCGCTACAGGTTTGTCTTTCTGCATTGCCCCATCGTGCGCGAGAGTCTGGACGAAGACGAGGATTATTTCAATTTTTCCAAGGACAAGCGCCGCCAGTACATAGACCTTCTGAAGAAGTACAAGGTGGACGCGGTCTTCGCGGGGCACTGCCACCAGCAGTATAGCTGCGAGATAGAGGGCATAGGCTTTTACACCGCAGGTCCCGTGGCGAATGCGATAGGCCACGGATTCCCGGGTTTCAATGTTGTAAACGTCGGCAAAGACGGCATAGAAGTCACTTACACCGCAAGTCGCTGATAAACTGAGTATTGTTTTTTTGGGGAAAGATGCCTAAATTTGGTAGGTACAAACAATTACAGTTATGAATATAATTCTCACACTGCTCTTCGGAGCTATCGCAGGCTGGCTGGCAGGGTTCTTCGTAGTCAAGGACAAAGGCGGCCTGATCTGGAACATCATCATCGGCCTGCTCGGCGGCGTGGTCGGCGGCTGGCTGCTCGGCAAGCTGGGTGCATCGGGAGCCTTCTGGGCTCAGTGGTACGGCCAGATCGTGAGCGCCGTGATCGGCGCCGTGGTGCTTCTGATTGTCTGGAACTTCATCAAGAAGCTGTTCAAATAGGCATCTTGTGCTAACGCTGGGAGGCAGTCCGATCTGGGCTGCCTTTCTTGTAAAACAGAAATAGTGAAGGTAGGACTCTTTATTCCCTGCTATGTTGATGCCGCTTTTCCCGAGGTTGGGGTGGCGTCGCTCAGGCTGCTCAGGTATCTGGGCGTGGATGTGGATTATCCCGAAGGTCAGACCTGCTGCGGGCAGCCTATGGCCAATGCCGGCTATGAGAAAGATGCTGAACCGCTGATACATAAGTTCGGCGGCTTGTTTGCCGGCTATGACTATGTGGTGGCTCCGTCGGTGAGTTGCACGGCATTTATACGTATGAATTACCCGAGGCACAAGTGCCGCGTGAATGCTGTGGATATAGTTGAGTTTGTGCACGATGTGCTTCGCCCGGCCGGGCCGCTGGGTCGTTTCCCCCACAAGGTCAGCCTGCACAACTCCTGCCACGGGGTGCGCGAGCTGGGGCTGTCTTCGCCAAGCGAACAGAATATTCCCCAGTTCAACAAGATACGCGACCTGCTGAGTCTGGTAGAGGGCATCCAGGTGCTGGAGCCGGAGCGTAAAGACGAGTGCTGCGGCTTTGGAGGCCTGTTCTCCATAGAGGAGAGCGCGGTTTCCAGGCAGATGGGCTGCGACAAGATTCGCCGTCATGCCGCTACGGGGGCAGAGTTCGTGACCGGCCCCGATTCGGCCTGCCTGATGCAGCTTTCTGCTGCTGCACGCAGGCTGGGCATCGATATGGGCTTCAAGCACGTTGTAGAAATCTTGGCCGCTGGACTATGAGTACACAACACAGTAAAAAGGCTGCGGCCTTTCTCAAAAACCAGGAATACACGGCCTGGCACGATGCCACCTTCTGGGGCGTGCGCGTGGGGCGGGACAATATGGCTATGGGTCTGGAAGAGTGGGAGCAGCTTCGCCAGAAGGCCTCGGAGATAAAGTTGCACACCCTCTCGCATCTGGACAAGTATCTGGAGCAGTTCGCCGGCAATGCGGCCAAAAACGGTGTGAAAGTCCACTGGGCGGCAGATGCAGACGAGTTCAACAGCATAGTGCTGGACATACTCACCGGCAGCGGCGTAAAGAAAATGGTCAAATCCAAATCTATGCTCACCGAAGAGTGCGGGATGAATCCATATCTTGAGGCCCACGGCATAGAGGTGGTCGAAACCGATCTGGGCGAGCGCATCTTACAACTTAAAGGGCAGGCGCCCAGTCACATAGTGATGCCAGCCATACACTTAAGCCATCACGATGTAGGTGAACTTTTTGAGCAGAAGGGCATCAGCGAGGGCAAAGGTAATCACGACCCCACATATCTCACCTACAGGGCTCGCCTGAGCCTGAGAAAGGAATTTCTGAGCGCCGGGGCGGGTATGACAGGTGCCAACTTCGGCATAGCTTCTACCGGCGAAATAGTGGTCTGCACCAACGAGGGCAATGCCGATATGTCCACCTCCATACCAAAGTTGCAGATATCTGCCATAGGTCTGGAAAAGATTATTCCGGATTATGACTCGCTGGCGGTATTTCAGCGTATGCTCTGCCGCTCCGGCACGGGACAGCCCACCACCAGTTACACCAGTTTTTTTCGCAAGGCACGCTGCGCCGACGGAGAGTTCCACATTATCCTGGTGGACAACGGTCGTACGCAGTGGCTGCAGAATCCTGCTCACTGGGAACTGCTCAAATGCATACGCTGCGGCTCGTGTATGAACACTTGCCCGGTGTACCGACGCTCCGGCGGCTATTCCTACAGCTATTTTATCCCCGGCCCGATAGGCATCAACCTGGGGATGCTGCGCTCGCCCGAAGAGCACCAGGGCAACCTGTCGGCCTGCACCCTGTGCGGCAGCTGCCAGTGCGTATGTCCTGTGAAGATAGACCTCGCCGATCAGATTTATGCCTGGCGGCAAGAATGGCCCGCGGCGGGTAAAAAGCTGATATGCAGTGTGATGAATGCCGTCTATAAAAATGAAGGCATCTACCGGAACTTTACCGGCATTGCGCATCTGGCCAACATCCTTCCGGCCCCGTGGCTGCCGTTCTATCTGAGATTTCCCCGCAAACCCTTCCATAGCCTTGCACACGATGAGCTCTAAAGAAGAAATACTCGGCAAGTGCCGCACTCAGCAGGATTATCCTATGCCGCGCCTGGACGATATTGCCGCCGTCAAGTATCCCGACCCTTTGACCCAATTTGTCGCTATGAGCGCGGCCGTGGGCGGCAAGGTGGTGGAGTTGCAGCCCGGAAAAGATATCAATCATCTGCTGCGCAGCCTCTTCCCCGAGGCGGTGAATATCGCCTCTAATCTGCCGGAAATCAGCCTGGCAAACCGCAATCCCGATACGGTGGGCAGTGCGGCGGAACTGGACGGCACCGATCTTGGCGTAGTGCGCGGCGAAATAGGCGTTGCCGAGAACGGCTGCATCTGGGTTCCCCAGACAATGAAGGAGCGGGCAGTGTGTTTTATCAGCGAGAATCTGGTGATTCTGCTGCCCAAAGAGGCCATAGTGAACAATATGCACGAGGCGATGAAACGTATCCGGGTCGGCGACTACGGCTACGGATGCTTTATCAGCGGCCCTTCCACGACGGCGGACATCGCCCAAGTGTTGGTTATGGGCGCGCAGGCCGCCCGTTCGCTCACCGTCGTCCTGCTGCCGTAAACCAGCGTTATTCAGACTTCTCTATCAGGCGGTGGAAGGTGTAAGTAGTAGTGGTAGTGGTGGAGTAGGTGTTGAGCTTGACTTCGTCCACTTTCTTGAGTACCAGCTTGCTGGATGTAAGTTCGGCTACATCGTAGGTGCCGCTCAGGGTCATCAGCTTCATCGGCAAAAAGCCGGCAGACAGCGAGAGGCTCGTGGTGAATGAAATCTGGTTCAACCCTGAGTTATATGTATAGGGGGTGCCGTCCAAATCGTCTATGTCGAATGTGAGCAGGGTCCCCTTCTGGGCGAAAGCCATGAAATAGTCGGTCAGATGCAGCAGGAAGTGCTCGTCTGTGAAGTCGGTTGCATCGTGGGAAGAGTCGGTCTTGCCATTGTTGGTAGTGGCGATATCGACAGTCTTGGTGTCCAGTACCCAGGTTCCGTAGAGATTGCCGCTCTTGTCGCCGGTGTTGGGCACGGGCTCTTTTTCACATGCCAGAGGCAGCACGGCAATCGCCGCGATCATCAAAGAATAGAATAATCTTTTCATGATACATATGATTTAAAGTTATACCAAAGATAGCAAATGTTTGCAAAAACTGCGCCTAATCGGCATCCTGGCCGATGCGCCAGAGCCAGTAGCCCCAGTTCTCGTCTATGTCCTTCATGGGGAATTTGGGGCTCCAGTCGTCTTTGTACAGGGCAAAACTGTCGTTGGAGGTGTTGCGCACGTTGGTAAACTCCCAGCCCAGCCGCGTGCCCACCTTTAAGGTGTGCTCCAGCAATTCCGGAATATGCCCGTAGGAGGTGATGCTTGTGCCGCCTATGGTCATATGCTCCGAAACCGCCCAGCTCTTGCCCGTCTCTGCTTTTACCTGGGCGATATGCTCGTAGGGAGGGTTGTGGGGGGCTGCCTGCTCGCCGCGCCAGTGCCAGTTTACCTGCAGCACGTCGGCG
>CACXHG010000108.1 GCA_902767355.1 uncultured Bacteroidia bacterium | reverse complement strand
TACCCGGAGCCGGGGTCGAACCGGCACAGCCTCGCGGCCACTGGTGTTTGAGACCAGCGCGTCTACCGATTCCGCCATCCGGGCATTTGAACTACGGGGCTGCAAAGGCGCCCCCGGCAGACCTCCCCTGTCGGGAGTGAGCACAAAGGTAGGCCATTTTTCTGAAAATGCAAATGGTAGCGTTGATGCCGCAAAGGATGAGAGCTGCGGAGGATATTGTGCTTTTTAGCGGTGCGTCAGCATCGGAAGCTCCGGTTAGGGGAGGGAGCATCGCGACCTACACTAATTGAGCCCGTCAACGACGTTACAGGTGCCGTCCAGGCGCCTGTAAAAGGAGGCGTCGCGGCGAAAAGGAACTGCAGATGCGCTTAAACGCGCCGCGTTAAGAAAAGCACCATCCTCCGCAGCTCTCATCCTGAAAGGCAAACGCCACCTTATTTCAGCGGGAATTCCGGCCAGGAGCGGTCGATGCAGTCGATGTCGTCGACAAGGACCTCGCCCTCGCAGATTTTGGAGGCGGCCAGCAGCGTCATTGCCAGGTGGTGGTCGCCGTGGGAGCTGACCCGGCAGCCGCGCAGGGTGTTGCCGAACGAACCGCTCACCAGCAGGACATCGCCGTCTATGACAATGTCGGCGCCAAGGCGGAAAAACTCCTGCACGAAGCTTTTCTCCAGCCCTCCCAGGGCCCTGATGCCGTGGATTTTGCTGGTACCTTCGCTGCGCAGGGCGAGCAGGATTATCGGCCCGAGCAGGTCCGGGCAGGGAGTGATGTCGCATTCGAAGGCCACGGTGAGCGAGCGGAAGGCCGAATGGTAGCCGATGCTGTCGCCCAGCGACTCCATCTCAGGGTCGGTGAATTTCTCTACATCGGCCCCGGCAGTGTCCAGCACATCCAGGATAAAGTTCTCTGCCTGAAGCGAATTGGAGCGCATATTGTCCACCCCGCTCTCGCCGGCAATCACGCCCAGCACCAGCCACAGCGCGGCCGCGCACCAGTCATTCTCTATCTCCATACGGCCGGGACGGTAGGTCTGCCCGCCATGGAATTTATACACCACATTCTTGCCCTCGATTGCAGAAACATCGTCTATGACTATGCCCATGCGGGAAACGATGTCGGCCGTTATCTGGATATGCCTCAGGCAGGAAGGCTCCCGCACCTTGAGAGTTATGTCGCCGCCGCCGGCCAGCGGAAGCGCCATCATAAGCCCCGTGACAAACTGCGAGGATGCGGCGGAAGTGATATTGTATGTGCCGGCCTTCAGCGGGCCGGAGACGAACGCGGGCAGATGGCCGTAGGAAAAATCCACGAACACCCCGTGGCGGGTCAGTTCCGGACATTCCTTGCGGAACTTGCGCTGCATAAGCGCCCCCCGGCCGGTGATCATCACCATCTGGCGTGAGAGGGCCGCCAAGGGTATGCAGATGCGGCACAGCAGGCCGCTGGCACCTATGTCCAGGATATTCTTCTTTATGCGAAGCCCGCTGCCCGGGATATCCTGATGGCCGGTTATGGTGAGCTTGGCGTCGTGAGCGTCATATTTGACAACGGCATACATCTGCTTGGCCACCTCTATGGCATCCAGGATGTCGTCGCACATGGTAATGTTGTCCAGCACGGTGACCCCGTCGGTAAGGGCGGCCGCCACGATGGCGCGTATGGCGATGCCCTTGGCGCAGGGGGGCTCTACGTCACCCCAGCAGTGCGCCTGCTCCTCGCTCAGGAAATCGAAAAACAGGGGCTGGCCGTCAGCGGTCGGGAGCCGGCGGCGCGGGGCGGCATACATCAGCGGCGCCCCCTTGTAGAAGGCATCGTAGCGCGACTGCTCGCCCTCTTTGCCCATGGCGAAAGCTATCAGCGAAGACGGCTCGAACCTGTCGTAGAGCGCCAGCACGCGCGCCGCCTCCGAAGCGTGATGGGCGGTGGTGACAATCTTGGCGATGTCGGCGCCCAGGGAGAAAATCTTGGACGCGATGGCGGCCAGGGCCTCGGTGGAGTCGGTGCCGTAGGCGTTGTGATACGACAGGATGACCTTGCAGCCGTAGTTGAGCGCCAGATTCACCAGCCAGCGCAACTCGCTGCGGGGGAAATCCATATCGACATCGATGTAATCCGCTCCTGCAATGATTGCAGCAGAGAGCATGCGCACCGCCATATCCACCTCGCTGGCCTCGGGCTGCTCTTCGTCCGGCTGCAGATCCAGGGTATCTACTTCAGAGGGGTCCTTGATGCGATACGTGGCCACCACCGGACAGTCTCCCCGGTTTGCCATGAAATAACGGATGTCGTCGGCGTCAAAAATCAGGTCGTCGAGTCTGAGCTCCACAGCATGCGCACCGATGTCGGCCACCGCCCAGGCAAGGCAGTAATCGGCATCCATCTGGCACAGTGAGTAGCACAGCAAACCCATCTACTTATTCTCCAGCCACTTGTCTATAGAGGTGGCGAGCTGTTCGTCGTATTTCATATCGACTATCGCAGCTGCGCGCTGATAGTAGTATTTGGTGGCGATATTGGCCTCCAGCAGCGGCTTGACCTCTTTCTTGACCAGGCGCAGGGCGTCGGACTTGGTGATGTCCAGCTTGGCCTTGAGGGCTTCTATCTCGGCCTTGCAGCTGTCGTAGGTACCCTCGTACTGGGCCGCTTCTATGAGTTTTTCTATCTGAGCGTCGCTGCCGCTGCGCCAGTCAAACTCCTTGTTCTCGCAGAAAGCCACGAAATCTTCGTATTCGGCATCGGTGAGGGAGAAGTCTTCGGCGGGGGCGATATTTTCGTGCTCCAGATAGTATTTGATGGCGTAATCGCCAAGGATATCGTTGTAAACCAGCGAGATGGTGGGGCGGCTGTACTTGGGGCCCTCCACCACCAGGTCGGGGGTTATGCCGCCGCCGTCCTTCACGATGCGGCCGCCAGCCGTCTTAAACTCGTGGGTCAGCGAGTCGGGAATGGCACCCACGCTGCCGTCTTCGTTGCGATGGCTGTAGTCGATGGCCTGCACG
>CACXHG010000107.1 GCA_902767355.1 uncultured Bacteroidia bacterium | reverse complement strand
CTTCTTTGAGAAAGCCTGCGGCATCAGCGGCTACGTGCTGGGCGTGAACCCCTTCAACCAGCCCGGCGTAGAGGCCTACAAGAAGAATATGTTCGCCCTGCTTGGCAAACCCGGCTACGAAGAACTGGCAGCAGAACTCAAGAAACGCATGTAAAGAAGCGTTTCCGGCAATAGACTGATAAGGAAGACTTGTTTAGAACAGGTCTTCCTTATCTTTTATGTCCTTGATGCGGAGCTGGATGTTGGCGATGCCGCGATAGTAATTCTCTGCGATGGAATAGCAGATGTCTATGGGGTTGCCCGCCTGGATGTGCGCAAAGTGGTCCGACTGGTTGAAGGCTATGGCCGACAGCGGCAGATAGGCGCTGTCGTTCTGGATCAGCTCCAGCTTGAGGTGGCCGTTGTCGCTGCCCACACAGCGGCCGTTGCCGTTGTCATAGACATTCTCGGTGATGAACACCGGCGAAGGGTTGCCCGGCCCGAAGGGCTGGAACTGCTTCAGCAGGCGGAAGAACTTGGGCGTAATCTGGTTGAACTCCAGATATGAGTCCACGTTGATTATGGGGGTGAGGATATCGTCTGTAATGGCCTTGGCCACATGCTCTTCGAAACGGCGGGAGAATTCGGCGAAGTTCTCTTCTTTCATCGTGAGGCCGGCCGCATAGGTGTGGCCGCCAAAGTTTTCCAGCAGGTCGGAGCAGGACTCTATGGCCTCGTAGAGGTCAAAGCCCGCCACGGAACGCGCACTGCCGGCAATAAAGCCTTCCGCCGACTTGGTGAGCACGATGGTCGGCCTGTAGAATGCCTCGACAAGTCGGGAAGCCACGATTCCCACCACTCCCTTGTGCCACGACGGGTTATAGACGATGGTGGATTTCTTATTATCGAAGTCGCTGCTGTTCTTGACCATGTTGATTGCCTCCAGGGTAATCTCGCGGTCTATGCTCTTGCGCTCGTCGTTGTGGGTATTGATCTCGCGGCCGATCTTGCTGGCGCTCTCGTCGTCGCCGGCAATCAGCAGGTCCACGGCCGTGCGGCCCGACTCCATACGGCCGGCGGCGTTGATGCGCGGGCCTATCTTGAACACTATCTCATCGATGGTGATCAGGTGCTTCTCCAGACCGGCCAGCTTGATGATGGACTGCAGGCCCTTGCGGGGATGGCTGTTGAGCTGCTTGAGGCCGAAATATGCCAGCACCCGGTTCTCGCCTGTGACGGACACCAGGTCGGAGGCGATGCTCACTGCCAGCAGGTCCAGCAGCTCCAGCACCTGCTCGCGATGTATGCCGTGGGTCATGGCATAGGCCTGGGCCAGCTTGAAGCCCACGCCGCAGCCCGACAAATCGTCGAAGGGATAGGTATTGTCGAAACGCTTGGGGTCCAGCACCGCCACTGCTGCAGGCAGCTCGCTGTCCGGCAGGTGATGGTCGCAGATAATCACATCTATGTCGAAGCCGGCCGCGTATTTGACCTTCTCTATGGCCTTGATGCCGCAGTCCAGCGCGATTATCAGGCTGCAGCCGTGCTTGCGCGCATAATCTATGCCCTTGTAGGAGACTCCGTAACCCTCGTCGTAGCGGTCCGGGATGTAGTAGTCCAGCAGATAGTCGGGGGTGACCGACTTCAGGAAGATGTACATCAGGGCCACGGCGGTGGTGCCGTCCACATCGTAGTCGCCGTAGATGAGGATTTTCTCCTTGCGGTTCACGGCCAGCTCTATGCGGTCCACGGCCTTCTGCATATCGACCATCAGGAAGGGGTCGTGCAGCATGCTCAGGTCGGGGCGGAAAAACTCGCGGGCCTCTTCGTAGCTCTTGATGCCGCGCTGCACCAGCAGATTGGACAGAACGGGGTCGATGCCAATCTCAGCCGCGAGCTGGCGCACCAGAACAGGGTTTCCCTGCTCCTTCACATTCCACTTTCTGTCTACAATCGGAGTCATAATCAAGCAAAGATACCCCTTTATTTTATTTTTGGCAAAAAATAAGTTACTTTTGCTCGATTTTGAATCTCACTCAAAGCACAAAAATGGAACAAGCACAACTTAACGAACAGGAACTTGGCCGCAGGGAATCGCTTGCGCGCCTGAGAGAGTTGGGTATAGAGCCGTACCCCGCAGCAGAATATCCGGTGAACGCTTCCAGCGAAGACATCAAAGAGGGTTACGACGAGAGCAAACACAATTTTGACAATGTCTGCATCGCAGGCCGCATAATGAGCCGCCGCATAATGGGCGCCGCCTCCTTCATGGAGTTGCAGGACGACAAGGGCCGCATCCAGGTCTATGTCAAGCGCGACGAGATCTGCCCCGGAGAAGACAAGACTCTCTACAACACCGTGTTCAAGAAGTTGCTTGACATTGGCGACATCGTGGGCATCACCGGCTTTGCCTTCATCACGCAGACCGGCCAGCTGAGCGTTCACGCCAAGAGCCTGACAGTGCTGAGCAAATCGCTGCGCGTTCTTCCCATCGTCAAGACCGACGCCGACGGCACCGTGCACGACGGCTTCTCCGACCCCGAGCTGCGCTACCGCCAGCGCTATGTGGACCTGATTGTAAATCCTCAGGTTCGCGATGTGTTTGTAAAGCGCGCGAAGATTATATCCACCATGCGCGAGTATTTCAACGAGAACGGCTGCCTGGAGGTCGAGACGCCCATCCTGCAGAGCATTCCCGGAGGTGCCACCGCCCGCCCCTTCATCACCCACCACAACGCGCTGGACATCCCCCTGTACCTGCGCATAGACAACGTGCTCTACCTCAAGCGCCTCATCGTGGGCGGCTTCAGCGGAGTCTACGAGTTCGCCAAGGACTTCCGCAACGAGGGAATGGACAAGACCCACAACCCCGAGTTCACCTGTATGGAAATCTATGTGGCCTACAAGGACTACCTCTGGATGATGGAGTTCGTCGAGAAAATGCTGGAGAAAATCTCCGTCGCCGTCAACGGCACGACGAAGGTGACCATCGGCGAGCACACAGTGGACTTCAAAGCCCCCTACCGCCGCCTTCCCATCCTGGAAGCCATCAAGCAATATGCGGGCGTGGATGTCAAGGGAATGGATGTGGAGCAACTGCGCGCCACCTGCAAGCAACTGAACGTGGAAATCGAGCCTTCGATGGGCAAAGGCAAACTCATCGACCCGACCTTCATCATCGACTATCCCGTGGAAATGTCTCCGCTCACCAAGCGCCACCGCAACGACCCGACCCTGACCGAGCGTTTCGAGTTGTTCGTCTGCGGCAAGGAACTGGCCAACGCCTACAGCGAACTCAACGACCCCATCGACCAGTTCGAGCGTTTCGAGGAGCAGGCCAAACTCAAGAGCGGCGGCGACGACGAGGCGATGTTCATCGATATGGACTTCGTCCGCGCCCTCGCATATGGTATGCCGCCCACCTCCGGGCTGGGGATGGGCATCGACCGCCTGACGATGTTTATGACGGGTCAGACTACCATCCAGGATGTGCTATTCTTCCCGCAGATGCGTCCCAAGACCAGTTTGTAAGCACATTCTATGGTCCGGCGAGAAAGCATAAGTTCGGCGCAGAACCCCAAGATCAAACATCTGCTCTCTTTACAAGAAAAGTCCCGCCTGCGCAAGGAGGAAGGGCTTTTTGTGGTTGAAGGCGCGCGGGAAGTTGCCCGGGCGCTGGATGCCGGCTACCAGGCCGCAACCCTGTTCGTCTGTCCCGAGATTTTCAGCGCCGGAGAGGGACAGGAACACGCCGCGTTGGCCAAATTGATAGACGAAGCGTCGACATTTGCGACCGGCCGGACATCCTGCCCCCCGAGTGCGACAACAGGCGGACTCCCGAGCGCTTCTACCGGCCGAGCCTGCGACTCCGATGCCGACCTTCTGCTTATTGAAGTCCCCGCCGCCTTATACGAAAAAATCGCCCTTCGGGGGTCCAGCGAAGGCATTATTGCGGAAATGAAGGTCCGGTCACACCGACTGGAAGACCTCTCCCTGCCCGAAAACGCCCTGATTATCGTACTGGAAAGCATTGAAAAGCCCGGCAACCTCGGCGCCATCCTTCGCAGCGCGGACGGAGCCGGTGCCGACGCGCTGATTGTCTGCGACTCGCTGGCCGATGTGTATAACCCCAACGTACT
>CACXHG010000106.1 GCA_902767355.1 uncultured Bacteroidia bacterium | reverse complement strand
GCTGGTGGAAGAAGATGAGCGGAATATGAAATTCCGCAGCGAACGCCCCGCAGTCAGGCTCTCGCGCATGTGGGAGGACGCCATCACCTTCACTCAGCAGGAAAACGACCCCAGCCTGGTGCTGGTGGACGGCCCCAGCCGCGACACGCTGCGCCTGGTGGGCAACGTCTATTACAACTACCGCATGAAACACCCCCAAGACGGCGAATAAAATGAAAACTGTAAAAGAGTATCCGGAGCTGATGCCGGCCGAGATTGACCGCTCCCTGCTCGAAGCAGAAGGCATACTGTGCGATGTCCTTGGCCAGAATCTGCTCTATACCAGCTTTGCGCCCTGTGCCGACTTTGCAATCAAGCTGGTGGTTGCAGACGAAGACTACGACCGCGCCCTGCAGATTCTCTCTGCGCCTGTCGAGCCGGAAGCCCGGGAAGACAGCACCGGAGATTAGCCCTGCCTGTCTGAAGACGACTGAAACTCCTGCAGCAGCGCATCCGCTGCCACAAGCTTGGCATAAAAATCCGGGCCGAAAGCCTCTGTCAGAGGGTCTTTCAGGAATTGATAGACCTTGACGCCTTCTTTGCGCCCTTTCTCGAAAGCCTCTTTGCACAGATTCCAGTGGTGCAGGTTCAGGGCCTTGGTGCCGTCCGAGAAGGTCAGCACCCTGATTGGGTACAGGCGGCAGGAAATGGGCTTTTTGAACTCGCAGCCGCCATTTATATGGGTACGTTCCACGGCGCAGAGGCAGTTGCCGTTTTCGAAAAAGCAGTAAGCGCAGGGGTTGTCGGTGGTTTCGCACAGGGTCTTGTTGCCGGTGGCCTGCCGCGCCTCGGGGTCCATCTCCATCAGCGGCGTCACCTTGTCGCCGTCGCCGTCTATCTCAAAAAAGCCTTTGGCCTTCACAGCCGCCTTGCCGCTTGGGGTCAGCAGCGAACTGAACGCCTGCCAGGCCTGCTCCAACTTTTCGTCCTCGCCGTCTTCCAGCGGCGCCCCGCTCTCGCCCACCACGCAGCAGGCGCCCTTGCAGCGGGCGTAGTCGCAGGCAAAATACTCGGTAAAAACCTCGTCCGAAACCAGTATGTTGTCTATATCTATCATAATCGGCCACGAATTTAAGGGGAAAGCGCGTCATTTCCTAATCTTGGCGTATCTTAGCAGCTATGAACTCCACCATCAAATCAATGCCCGTATGGAAATGGGCCCTGCTGCTTCTGGCAAGTTTTATACTGTCATTTCTTATGTATGGCATCTCGCAGGCCGTTTTTGATTATACGCCCGACGGCTGGGCCGAATGGCCTGTGGCAACAGCCCTTGCGGCGGCTATGCTGGCTCTCTATGCCCTCTTTGTGAAATGGATTGAGAAGCATCCCGCAGGGGACATTCCCTTGAAGCGCTGCGTTGTCGACTCAGCCGGCGGGCTTTGCATAGGCGTGCTGTATTTTGCTGTGCTTGTGCTGATTATGTGGCTATTCGGCATATATCATTTCGAGGGCTTCGGCACCGACAGGCCGCTGGGGATTGTCTCCGCTTTCTTTATGTTTCTGATGGTGGGCGCGGGAGAAGAAATCATCTTCCGCGGCGTGTTGTTCCGCTGGATAGACGAGAAGTTTGGCTTCGCCTGGGCGCTGGCTGTTTCATCTTTGCTGTTCGGACTCATCCACATCTTCCAGCCGGGAGCCAGCTGGTGGTCTTCGCTGGCCATTGCCGTCGAAGCCGGACTGCTGCTGGGCGCAGCCTATAAGTATTCCGGCACACTGTGGCTGCCGATAGGCATACACTGGGCCTGGAACTTTACCCAAGGCAACATCTTTGGCTTTGCAGTATCCGGCGGCGATGCCGGAACGAGCCTGATACAAGCCAAGACTTCCGGTCCGGAAATCCTAAGCGGCGGTGCCTTCGGCGCCGAAGCCTCCCTGCTGGCCATGCTGCTGGGTTTGGCCCTGTCCATCTGGTTCATAGTCAAAGTCGTCCGAAAGAGTCAATCATAACTGCAAACGTATGAACAAAAAGCAAAAACTACGGGTAATCCTGGGGTGTCTTTTCGCAATCCTCTTTATTATTTGGATATTCATACCCAGCTCTGTGCTTTCCAAAGTTTTTGGTTTAGCCTCCAATGGTCTGGGATGCCTGGCTATGGCCGTTTCCTATTGGGAAGAAGATAAAAACCAAGAGAAGACGGAATAGTCTCTCTCCCCACGCGAAGTACATATTTGCCCCTCTATTTGTACCACACGGCCACATAGCCGGAAGGAAAGCCTGTTTTTGCCACCTGAAGTACAGAACTTGCCAGAAAAATGTACTTCGCACAATAATACAGCTATAGTGCTCCGCATTGAGCAATTTTGTTGCTACCTTAGTCCCGACATCGTTCCATTAAACATTTTTTCTCTAGTGCAAGGAGGCACGTGGCGATACGTATGAGAAAAACATTTCATATTTGTCTTTCATCCCATAAAGAAATAATGTTCCGTAGCGAGGCGGATCTCATTATGGGGTTTAACTGTCTAGCTCTCGCTATTGCAGAAACGCAAAGTCGGCTTCTGGCTGAAGCGTTTATGACAACCCATTACCACAGGATAGTCCAGACCGATGACTATGCAGCGCTACAGCATAAAGATCGCTATGCCTATACCCGGTATTTCAATGCAAAGTACTGTCGCAGCGGCTCATTAGGCGAGCCCCGTTTCTTTTTCAGGGAAGTAGAAGGCGCGGCCCACAGGCTTGTCGCATTGAATTACGTGCTTAGGCAAGGGCTGCACCACGGCCTCGCAACAACGCCCTTCGGCTACCGGCATAGTTCTGCCAATTCGTTCTTCAGAAAAGAATTAGGCAAGGATTATACTCCGGATATACTTCCTCAACACAAGTGCAGCAGATATCTGCCACATCTGAAAAAACTGCCACCCGGGTATCGCATGACTTCTGCCGGACTTATTGTCAGAGAGGATGTGATAGATACTTCTTATGTAGAGCAGGAGTACCACACTCCCCGCAACTTCTCCTATCAGATGAACAGGCTAAGCAATGATAGTATTATTCGCGAACAGGCAGAAGAAAACGATACGGCCCCTGTCACCCTCGAAAGCATAGAAAAAGGTGTATGCGGATTTGACTTGAAAGCAGCTCTTTTAAGCGAACAGGGTCGCATTGATACCTCTCACCTTTCTGATTTGGAGATGTGTCACATTATTGACGACATATATCTGCCGGAATTCACAAGAAGCGGAGAAGGACAATCTATCTACACCCTGACGGCTTCCAGACGTGCTGATCTGGGCAACATGATTCTGGCTGATAACAGGGCGAAGCTTATTTCCTCCCCTTTCAATGGCCGCAGGACTACGCCCGCACAGCTACGCCGTTGCCTTGCGCTCTAACACGGCTGCAGATGACGTACAGATTTATGCTCAGTATTGTACCTCACGTCCCCAAAAACAGAGAAACCGCCTAAATTTGACTCACGAAGTACAGTTTTAGTCCTATTTCTGTACTTCGGGCTCTGGTTCGACCGCCGACAGAGTGACGACAGAGGCCTCGACAGTAGTATCAAAGATTTCTTTGTTCAGGCGGGCGATTGTCCTTGGGCTGCAGGAGCCGGCCCTGCGGCAGAATAAAAATGCTATCTTTGCGGCCGCTATGAATAATATCACATTAGAGCAAATAGAAGCGATTGTCCGGCAGGCGGCGCAGCTGATGGTGCGCAGCGGGTTTGAGGTGCACGACAAGGGCACCCGGGAGAATCTGGTGACTTCGTCGGATCTGGCAGTGCAGGATTTCCTGACCCAAAAGCTGGCCGGACTGCTGCCCGGCAGCGGTTTCCTCTGCGAAGAGGAAGACTTAAGCGACATCGCCGGGCACGAATATGTATGGGTCATCGACCCCATAGACGGCACGGCCAATTACGCCCGCGGCAACGAGAACTGCTGCATCAGCGTAGGCCTGATAAGGGGCGGGGAACAATATATGGGTGTGGTGTACAGCCCCTGGCGCGGGGAGTGCTACACCGCGCAGAAAGGGCGCGGAGCGCAGTGCAACGGCCGCCCCATCCACGTATCCGACCGCCCTTTTGCCGACGGACTGCTGTACACGGCCATGAGCACCTACCGCAAGGAGTGGTCCCGCATCTGCAGCGACATCATTTACGAGCTCTACAACCGCTGCAACGACGTGCGCCGCACCGGTTCGGCGGCAGTTGAACTATGCCTGCTGGCAAGCGGCTATGCAGACCTGTATTTCGAGCTGCGTCTCATGCCATGGGACTATGCCGCAGCCTCACTGATTCTCACTGAAGCCGGCGGCGCCATCTGCGATTTTGACGGCAAAGCACCCTCGCTGTATGTCCCGGATATGGTCATAGCCGCCAATAGTCCAGATAGTTGCAGCAAGATAGCAGAGGTGGTTCGCGCCCGTCTGGACTCTCTCCCCTATTAGGCTCAGCTCAGGCGGAAAGCCATATAGGTGATAGAAAGCCCTTCGGCTAGGAATTTCTGCTCGTAGTAAGTCTTGACGTTCAGTATGTCGTCTTCGGTGACACGGCCGCTGCCGTAGATGTCGGCGTTGGCCTCCAGAATCTCCAGCTTCTGCTCCCGGGCAACCTGCAGGGTATATTCGTGCAGCAGCTGGCTGTCGGTCTTGAGGTTGACTATGCCGCCCGGCTTCAGGAAGGAGCGGTAGCGGTCCAGGAACACGGGCGATGTCAGGCGCCGGTTGGGGCTCTTGGGCTGCGGGTCGGCAAAGGTAATCCATATTTCATCCACCTCGCCGGGAGCGAATATGCTCTTTATGAAGTCTATTCTGGTGCGCAGGAAGGCCACGTTGGGCATCTGGTTTTCGGTGGCGAACTTGGCCCCTTTCCACAGCCGCGCGCCCTTGATGTCCACGCCGATAAAATTGACGCCTGGGTTGCGCTGGGCCAGGGCTATGGTATATTCGCCCTTGCCGCAGCCGAGCTCCAGCACGATGGGATTGCCGTTGTGGAATACGTCGCTGCCCCAGTGCCCCTTGAGCGGATGGCTGCCGGAGAGCATCTGCTCTGTGGGCGGCTGAATCAGACAGGAGAAGGTCTCGTTCTGGGCAAACTTGAAGAGTTTATTCTTGCTCATAACTGTTTCTTTGTCCCTTATAAGAGAAGCCGATGGCCTTTATACGCTCCAGGTCTATCGGGTCTTTGGTAGAGATTATCACCAGCCAGCGGCCCGGAAGCGAATCGCAACTGATGCCCGAGCGCCAGCCCCACTGATTGTCGAGCCAGGCGCCACGCTTTTTGAAGCGGACCTCGGCCCCGGGACCGAGCGCAGCCTGCTGGCGCACATTGCTCACCAGCGGGAAAGACACCGTCTCGCTGTAGGAGGCGTGGTCTGGAGAAATCACATTGAAAACCAGCTCTACATTTTCTTTGACAGCGCTTGCGGCATCGACCCGGCAGGCTACGGTCGTGGAATAGCTCATATTTTCTTCCATCGGAAGGTCAAAACTGAGCCCCATCTGCAGATCGACCGGCGTCAGGTCCTGCACAAGCGAGAACTGCTCGCGCGGATTGTCGCAGGACACCGCCGCAAGCAGGCACAACGCGGCCGCTATGGTCCTAAGCGTTGCCATCGTTATTCTTCTGAGGTCTGTTCCCGCGCCCGTGGCGGTTGCCCCCCTGTCGGCCGGAACGCTGCTGGTTGTCGCGGCGTTCGCCACCTTCACGGCGCTGATTTTCATCGCGGCGCTGGCCAGCGTCGCGGCGGGGGCGGTCTTCACGCTGGGGCTTGGCCTCACGCGGCCTCTGCTCCAGAGCACCTTCGGCTTTTGCAACCTGCTCGCCGGAAGCCTCCCTTGGCCCGTCCGAAGCCCTTCTGCCCTGACGGTTGCGGCCGCGCGAGCGCTTTTTGGAGGCTGCATCGAAACGGGAGATGCTGTCGTCGCCCACAGCCGTTACAAACTCCGGCTCGTCGTCGCCCTTGCGCGCCTTCTCTATCACGGAATCGCCCTTGCGGCCGTGGCGGTTGAGATCCTTGATCTGCTCCACCTGCTCTGCCGAGAGGGGGAACATATTCGCCATATTGTTCTTGTCGAAGGAGAACCACATCGTGCCCATCAGCACGTCGGTCTTGACCAGATAGGCCAGACCGTCGCTGAAGTCGAGCGGCTCGCGGGCGTCCGGCAGGCTCTTGCGGGCGTCGATATAGGTAGATGCCTCGTAGTTGATGCAGCATTTGAGCTTGCTGCACTGGCCGGCCAGCTTCTGCGGATTGAGCGCCAGGTCCTGGCAGCGCGCCGCCTGGGTCGTGATGGATTTGAAATCCGCCATAAACTTGGAGCAGCACAGCGGGCGGCCGCAGACGCCCAGGCCTCCGATCAGGCCAGCCTCCTGGCGCACACCTATCTGCTTCATTTCTACGCGGATATGGAACTCCTCTGCAAAGTCTTTGATGAGCTGGCGGAAATCCACACGCTCGTCGGCGATATAGTAGAAGATGGCCTTGGTGCCGTCGCCCTGGAACTCCACGTCGCCTATTTTCATGTCCAGGTGCAGGTTGGCGGCCAACTGACGGGCGCGTATCATGGTGCTGTGCTCGCGGGCGATGGCTTCCTGCCAGCGCTCTATGTCCAGGGCCTTGGCCTTGCGGTATATCTTCTTGAACTGATATGTCTCCGGGTTGATCTTGCGACGGGCCATCTGGCGCAGCACCACTGCTCCTGACAGGGTCACAATGCCCAGGTCGTGGCCGTTCACGGCTTCCACCACCACCAGGTCGCCCTCTTTGAGAGACTGCCCAGTGTCGTTGCGGAATATCAACTTGCGGGTATTCTTGAAGCGAACCTCGTAGAGGTCCTTGTATTTGTCATCTTCGATTCCTTCCAGCCAGTTGAAGTCGGCCAGCTTGCAGCAGCCGCTGTTGTAGGCTATCTGCAGGGTGCCGGTGTTGTCGCGCTCTACAATGCACCCGCGGGAACAATCGTGATTGTTTTGTTCAAAGTCCATTGTGTTATATATATAAATAAAAGCGGTTGCCAAGGTCGGTGAAAATAAGCTTGGCGGACACATTGCTGTCTATCAGGCGAAGCGCGGCGTCGAGGGCGGCCGCGGCCCTGGGATAGAAACTGTCCTTGATCCTGGGAACCTGCTTTTTAATGTATTGCAAATCATCTGCGCCGGCGAAGGATATGCCCTCCAGTCCCTTTGCCGACAAAAACATTTTACGTATGAAACCCTCCGAGCGGACGCACCACTGCTTCTGCTTGTCCTTGCCAAGCGCGGCCAGGGCGTCTGCAGCATCCAGCACCCCGGGCAGGGATTTGCCGAGCGAGGCATCCAGCAGCTGGCGCAGAAGATCGTCCAGCATGGAGCCGCTGTCGGCATTCTCTACCAGCGAAAAAGCCTTGCCTATGCTGCCACCGGCCAGAGTGGCGAAGTCCAGGGCGAGGGGACGCTCCAGCTCGTAGCGTTTGCAAAGCACGTCCGCTATTTCTTCCCGCTCCATGGGCTGCAGGCGGATTATCTGGCAGCGGGAGCGCACGGTGGTGAGCATGCTTTCCAGACTCTGGGTCACCATCAGGAAATAGGTGCCTGCCGGCGGTTCCTCCAGCAGCTTGAGCAGCTTGTTGGCGGCCTCGGTGTTCATCTTCTCCGGCTGCCAGATAATCATAATCTTGTAGTCCGACTCGAAGGGCTGCAGCGCCAGCGCCGAGGCTATCTCGCGGGCCTCGTGCACAGAGATTGTCGCCGCCTTGTTTTCTATGCCCAGGGCCTCGTAGAGCTCGTGGCTGTCAAAGTAGGGATTGGCCGCCACAAGATTGTTCCAGTCAGAGAGAAAATAGCTGCTCAGCGGCTTCTTTTTCTCCTGATCGGAGAGCTTGGGCGAGGTATTTACAGGAAATGCAAAATGCACATCGGGATATGCCAGCTTGGCTATACGGCGGCATGAGGGACACTCGCCGCAGCTGTCCTGCCCCCTGTCCGTACAGTTGATATACTGAGCCAGGGCTATGGCAAACGCCAGGCCGCCCATCCCCTCCTGCTCCACGAACAGGATGGCATGGGAGAGACGGTCTTCATCGACCATCTTCTTCAGCCGCGCCTTGAGGGCGTCGTTGCCATATATTTCGCCAAATTGCATAATCCTACAAATGTACTATCATTTCGCATCTTTTGCAATCGAAAGACAGTTTTAAACGCTGGCCGGCATTGACAAGGCACAGCGGCTCGGCATATTTGAGCTTCGGATGCAACTTGGGGCAGAGCCCGAGTTCGTATTTGATGCAGTAGCGGCTGCGCATCAAGGCAGCCTCCGGCACCGGCTTTATCTCGTAAGCGTCATCTACTTTGTCATAGCCGAGGTCTTCCAGCACCTGGCGCGCCAGGTGGTTGGCGCAGTTGGCCGAATAGTCGGCGGTGCCACTAGGGATGCGCTTTGCCGGAGCGTCGCGTTCAGCGTAGAAAAAGTTCGCGCAGGGAACAGGCGCGACGGGCTCGCTCTTGACGGCTTTGGCACGAACACAGATCAGTTCGTCGGCAAGTTCACGACGGAGAGCATTGAGGGCGGAGGCGGGATAGAAGCGCACAGGGTCCTGCTCCACTTTTTCGCAGCGGAAATCGAAGTGGCCGCTGCGCTTGCCCATATTGCGGAGGATATTCTCCCGGGCCGCCTCCTGCTTGTCCGCCACGGGCGCCTGGGGCAGGGGCAGTGTGGCGCTAAAGCCATCTTCGTCTGTGGCTGTGACGCTGTCCTGCCCAAAGACCAGCGAAACGTCTATCTTGCGGCGCGGGCTGTTGGCCTGAATCTCTTTCTCGAACTTTATGTTGTAGTTGCGCCATACTTTGTCGCCG
>CACXHG010000105.1 GCA_902767355.1 uncultured Bacteroidia bacterium | reverse complement strand
AGCAGGCGCTGGATTCGCTCTATGCCCAGACATATCAGGATTTTAAGATAATCCTGTGCGACGATGGCTCTACCGATGCCACTTACGCCGTAGCCTGCGAAATTGCCGCCTCCCACGGCAATATCACCCTTATCCGCAACGAGCGCAACATGGGGCTCAACTACACCCTCAACCGCTGCCTGGAACTAGCCGATACCGAATACTGTGCCCGTATGGACGGCGATGACATTTCGCTGCCGGACCGCTTCGAAAAAGAAATCGGCTTCCTGGATGCCCATCCGGAATATGCCATTGTCAGCACTCCCATGAAGTATTTTGACGCTGCCGGCGTGTTCCGCACAGGGCGTGGAGGCGGCGAGCCGGCAGTCAAGGATTTCCCCAAGGGAACGCCGTTCTGCCATGCGCCCTGCATGGTGCGCACTCAGGCCTACAAGGCCGTGGGCGGCTACAGCGTCAGCGACAAACTGCTCCGGGTAGAAGACTACCACCTCTGGATCAAGATGTACAGCAGTGGGTTCAGAGGCTATGTGCTGGACGAGCCGCTGTACATGATGCGGGACGACCGCAGTGCCATGCGCCGCCGCAACTTTAAATCCAGGGTCAATGAGGCCAGGGTAAAGGCTATGGCCGTGCGGGCCTTTCACCTGCCGCTATACAGTTACCTTCATTGCATAAAACCTTTGGCCCTGGGACTGCTGCCATCCGGAATTTATTCTTATCTTCGCAGGATAAAGAATGGATAAGAAAAAAATCTGCTTCATAACGGCTGTGCCGATTACTGCGACCTCTTTCCTGCGTTCGCACATGGCTGCTCTCGCGCATGATTACTCGGTACATTACGTTTGCAACGCGCCTGAAGAAGCAGTTGCGGGATTGGCCTTCGACCAGTTCCGCAGCCTCCCGATAGAGCGCGGATTCTCGGTGGTCAAGGACCTTCGGGCCCTGCGGCTGCTCTGCCGCTATTTCAAGGAGCAGAAGTTTGACGCAGTGCACTCGGTGACACCCAAGGCGGGTCTGCTCACGGCTCTGGCTGGGTGGCTTGCCCGCGTGCCTGTCAGAATCCATATCTTCACCGGGCAGGTCTGGGCCACGCGCACCGGGTTTGTGCGCAGTCTGCTTAAATTCCTGGATAAACTCATCGTGCGCCTGGACACACACATTCTGGTGGACGGCAAGTCCCAGCGGGCATTCCTGGAAAAGGAAGGCGTCGTGAAAGCGGGCCGCGCCGTGGTTTTTGGCAACGGTTCCATCTCCGGCGTGGATACCGACCGCTTTGCTCCCGACCCCCAGGCCCGAGCGCAGCTGCGGCGGGAACTTGGCGTGGAAGACAATACGCTGGTATATATATTCGTGGGCAGGCTTACCCACGACAAAGGTATAGCCGAGCTGCTGGCGGCATTCGACATGCTGGCTTCCCGGGCGAAGGATGTTTTCCTGCTGCTGGTGGGCTGGGACGAAGGTGGCTATGCCTCCACGATGTCCCGGTACAAGAATGTCAGTGCCTCGAATTCCCGTTATTATGGCGCTACGCCTGCCCCCGAAAAAATATTGAATGCCGGAGATGTTTTTGTCCTGCCGACCTATAGGGAAGGCTTCGGCACGAGCGTGCTGGAAGCGGCCTGCGTGGGTTTGCCGGCCATAACCTCCGATGCCTATGGGGTTCTGGACTCCACCGTTGAAGGCGAAACTGCCCTGCGTTGCAAAGTGGGCGACGTACGGACACTGTACGAATGTATGAAGTATTTCAGCGACCATAGGGAGCAGGTGGCCGTCATGGGCCGCAAGAGCAGGGAGAGGGTGCTGTCGGATTTCCAGGGAGAGCGCCTGACGCAATACTGGGTAGATTTCTACCATAGTCTTTTAAGCGAATAGCCTATGCTGTACGAATTTGCACATTTCCTTCAGAAGCGCGTCGCTCCGGTTTGGGCTCTGGCTGAATGGGGCAATTCCACGCTGTTCCGCCTTAGGTATGCATCCCGGCTTAAACGGCTGCCGGAAGTTGTATCTTCGTACGAAGGCGTCCGGAGAATAAGTGCAGGAGACGTCCCGGCGCTGGTCGCATTTTTCGATGCCCAGCCTCAGTGGGCCTTTGTCCACTTCAATCCCCACGGCTTTGACCGGGACTCCGTCGCCAAGCTGGTCAGGAATCCGTCTATGCTGATGTATGCCCTATGGGAAGACGGCTCCATTGCGGGGTATTTCTTTCTTCGAAGTTTCTTCATAGGCAAGGGATACCTGGGTAAGATGGTAGATGCCAAACTGCAAGGGAAGGGTATAGGGCAGAAGATGTGCTGCTGTGCCATGGACATTGCCACAACGCTTGGGATAAGGATGTTCGAGTCAATCAACAAGAATAACCTGTCGTCGCTCGGCGCCACCCAGAAAGTGCTGGAAACCAGGGTTGTAAAGGAAATGGAAGGCGACGTGCTGTATATAGAAGACCTGCGTAAGAAAACTGTATGTGGTTAAAATTTATATTTGACAGGGTAGTGGCTTTTATCGGGCTGATTGTTCTAAGCCCGGTGATTCTGCTTGTCGCTTTGCTTATACGGATAAAGATGCCGGGAGCGCCTGTAATCTTTATGCAGAAAAGAGTGGGACGGCACGCGCGCCAGTTCACGATATACAAGTTCAGGACAATGTCGGTTGCCGATCCGCATAGCTCTACGTCGATAACGGTTGCCGGAGATTCGCGCATTACCCCATTGGGTGCCAAGCTACGCAAATATAAGCTGGACGAACTGCCCGAGCTTTGGAATGTGCTCAAAGGCGACATGAGCTTCGTGGGGCCGCGGCCGGATGTGCCAGGCTACGCCGATGCCCTCACCGGAGAAGACCGGAAGGTGCTCGGCTTGCGCCCTGGAATCACCGGGCCGGCCACAATGAAATACCGCAATGAAGAGGCGATTCTAGCTTCTGTGCCGGACCCCGTCAAGTATAACGACGAGGTTATTTTCCCCGACAAAGTCCGGCTCAATCGCTACTATCTGGACCATTACTCATTTATCATGGATATCAAAATGATTGTGGCGACGGTGACCGGCAAGAAAATAGAATACGACGGAGAATTGGTTTAAAAAAAGAAAAGCATTAAATTTGCGCGTTTTTTGCCGGATTAACTTAAAGAGCTCATGCTAAACCATTTAAAACAAGAATATGTCAAGCCGCGGCTCCGGGCGGTTTCTATAGATGCCTACACCCCGGTACTGCAGACCAGCCTAGGCTTTCTAATTGAAGATCCGGAGACAGGAGAGGAGATAGGAGAAGATGAATAAATATCTGTCAATACTCTGCGGGGTGGCGGTGTTGCTGCTTGCCTCCTGCACAAAAGCCAAACCCACCGACGATTTGGCACTGGAGTCTGAAGTCACTGTGATACAGGCCTTCCAAGACGGCGACGCCACTAAGGCCATTTACGACGGCAACCATATCAACTGGGAGGAGGGCGACGCACTGACAGTTTTCCCCGCCGGCTCTGCTTCCGGAGTCAAGTTTGTCAAGAAAAGCGGGGACAACAACTGTTTCACTGCCGATGGGACTGTCGATCTCAGCTCAGCCTACGCCTTGTTTCCGTACTACTCTGCGGCAAATATGTCCCAAGGCAAGATCAACACGGTCATCAAATCGGCGCAGACGGCCACGCCCGGCAGTTTTGCTTCCGATGCCAATGTCGCTGTGGGTTTCTGTGCAGACGGCAAAACCGTGCAGTTCCGCAACGCGGTTTCTTACATCAAGGTAAGTTATAAAACTGCCCGTACGGATGTCTCGATCCGTCGAATCATTTTCCAGACGCTGGACGGGACAGCCATTTCCGGGCGTTTTGCACTGACTCCGGTGGTAAGATCCGGGGTGGTTACAGATGTGACTCTGTCGCCGCTGTCCGGAGCCATGAGTTCTGTGTCACTGACCGGTGATATTCGACCCAATACCGACTACTACATTGTAGTGCCCCCAGTCAATCTGTCTGCCGGTTACAGAATTATTTTTGTGGACGGCAACGGCAAGCGTTTCTCGAAGGACTACACCGCTGCCAAGAACAAGGCCCGCTTGGTGCGCAACAATATAGCCGCGACCGGCGTCAAGAACATTGACAAGTATGAAATAAGCGTAGACGCCTATTGGCGTGTGACTTCTGCAGACGAATTCACCGGGGACAACGACAAATACCTCCTTGTGAAAAACACCGCTGCGTCTGCCACGGGCTATCGCGTCCTCGACGAGGCCAAGACCGATGTATTCATCAGCACTGGACAGCCGCTGGTGGATAAGTTTGCCGGCGGCACCATAACCGGCCTGTCTAGCAAGTTGTCTTCATGGAAGACCGGCGGTTCGGCGCCCCTTTTTATGAGCCATTACGTGCTGTATTGCTTCCGAGAAGCCTATACCGACGACGGCCTGCAGTTCGGGCCAAATGCCTCTGAGTTTATTCTCAACCCCGGCGATGATTACGCATTTACCGTCAGCACCGACGCGACGTTGGGCAAGGTTGTCAACTTTAACTTGTGCTATAAACATTCCGGGGCCCAGTCTACGCCCGTGACGCTCACCAACTGCTACCTGGATGCCGCCGGAAATAATTCCTTCAAATTGTACGGCAAAATAACGCAAACGTCCATAGACGGCCTTGTGGATGTGTTCTTTCTTTCCAAGGGCGATCAGTTCAAAGCGGCTGTTTCCCAAAACGATATCCATTCCGGAGCCGACCGCAGCGTGAACGCCTACTCCCAGATCGGTTTTTGT
>CACXHG010000104.1 GCA_902767355.1 uncultured Bacteroidia bacterium | reverse complement strand
GCGGCGTGCATCGGCTCCGGTGCGTATCTGCGGCAGGCCGGCAGCGGCCAGGTCAAACTCTTCCATAATAAAGTCCCAGGTCTCTTTCTCTGTGCTGCGGGGAACCTTGAGCTGCTCCGCATCGGGCGTATATTCCTGAAATTCCTTTATAATTGGCACGCCGCCGTAGCGTTTAGCCAGGGCAAAGTAGCCGAAGGCGCGCAGGAAATGGGCCTCTGCTTCTATCTGAATGCGTTGTTCGTCAGAGAGATTGGTCATATTCTGGACCTGCTGAAGCAGATAATTCACATCGCGTAAGAAGCCGTAATCCCACCAGTGGGAAACATCTATGTTGTTGCCCTGGGAGTTTATGGCATTGTCGGTGAACTGGTCTTGATAAAATCCGACCGTGTTGGCTGTGCCCTTGTGGAAGGCTGTACCCGAGAAGCCGAACTCTTCAAACGGGGCCTGCCAGTATAGGTTGGCCATCCAGGAGCGGACCCCCTCTTCGCTGGAGAGTATCCTGGAAGAACTTATTCTGTCGGTCGGCTCCAGATCCCAGGCATTCTTGCAGGAGGCGAGGGCGGCCGAGGCGAGCAGCAGGGCAATGATGATAATATGATAGCGTCTCATGTCTGTCAGAAAGTTAAGTTCAGATTGATGGTGTAGCTGCGGTTCAGGGGATATACCCAGCCGGCGCTGTCGCTGCCTTCCGATCGCTCCGGGTCAAAGGCTTTCACAAAAGGGTCGCATATTGTGAGCAGGTTGTAGCCGTTCAGGCTCACGCGGGCGTTGCTCAGGCCCACGCGCGACACCAGCTGTTTGGGAAGGGTGTAGCCCAGTTCAACCGACTTGAGGCGCACGAAGGAGGCGTCGCGCCGCCAGCGGTCGCTCACATTGTACATCGCACCTCCGTTGTTGCTGCGGTCGCGTATGGCCGGCCAGGTGCCGGATACCCAGCCGCTGGCGGGGTCGCTGTTGTCTGCCAGATGCCATCGGTCAAAGAAATAGGCTGGGGTGTTGGCATCGCCCCAGAGAGGCTGGGCATAATAGTATGTATAGCGGACGGTGTAGAGCGCGGCGCCCTGGAAGTGCAGCGAAAGGTCAAAGTCTCTCCAGCGGGAGGCCAGCGACGCACCGTAGTAAATCTTGGGTGTGCCGTTGGTGGTCTGCGGGGTCATGTCATATTCATTGATTATGCCGTCTTCGTTCACGTCCACATACTTGAAGTCGCCGGGGAGTTCGCCGGCATTGCCGTATTGGCCGTCCTGGACGGCCCAGGCCTGGATATCTTCTTCGCTTTGGAACTGTCCGGCATACTGGTACATCCAGACTATGTCGGTGGCGCGGCCCTCGCTGCCGTTTCGGTAGCGGTTATAGCTGCTGGTGTAGGGCGCGTGCTCCCGATATACCCACATCGAGCGGGCAAAATTGACATTGGCAGAGGCGGTCAGCCGCCAGTCGGAGCTGATTTTCTTGTCAAATGTGGTGGACAGTTCTATGCCCTGCACGCGGTCTATGTCCAGGTTTTCCTGAGGCAGGTCCGCCCCGAAGGTGTTCGGAAGCGTATTGGTACGGGTTGCCAGCAGGCCGCGGCGGTTGCGCAGGTAATACTCGGCCGTCAGGCTCAGGGCGTTGTCCAGAAAGCCCAGGTCCAGGCCAAAGTTGAACATCCGTGACTTGTACCAGGTCAGGTTGGGGTTGGTCACGCCGGGGGCTTGGCTACCGAAGGTCCAGTTGCCGGTGTCGGAGAATACAAAGCCGCCCGAATTAAGTGTGAACCCGCCTATATACTGGAAAGCATTGCCGGCGTCCTGCCCCAGTTCGCCGTAGGAAAAGCGCAGTTTGCAGTTGGATACAAAGGGAATTGACTGCCTGAAGAAATCCTCTTCACTGGCCCGCCATCCTATGGAATACACTGGGAAAAATGCCCAGCGGTGAGAAGGATGGTAACGGTAGGACCCGTCGTAGCGTGCGGCTAACTCAAACATGTACTTGCCTTTGTAGTCGTAGGTCAGGCGGCCCAGCAGGGACTTGAACATTGTCTCGGATTCGCTGCCGCCGGTCGCCTGGCCGTCTGTGTCGCCATATTGTATAATGTCCATGGTATAGAACGAATACTTTCGGCTCAGGCCGGCATTCTTGTCAAAACTGCTGCCCTGTTCCCACACAAGCGTGGCTCCGGCATGGTGGTGCTCGGCAAATGTGTCGTGCCAGCTCAGCTGGGCCTGGAAACGCAGTGCATAATTGTTTATCCAGGCCTCGTTCAGTTCCGAAGTGCCACTGTTCCAGGTGTGGGTGTAAATATCGTTCTCGCTGTCATAATTGTAGAGGTTGTAGCTCAGCCCCATATTCTTTGACACAGTGGTGTAGTTGTCGTAAGCGGCCACACCCTTCAGCTGCAGGTTTTTCACCCAGGGGCAGTTCCAGATGAGCGAGCCCTTGACCTTGTAGCTGCGGATGCGGTGCTTCACATAGCCCGAATAGTCAGTGTCGGAGGCTGCAAGGGGGTTGATGACCTGGCCGTCATAGACATAGGCATAATAGTCGGGATTGCCGTTGGCATATGGCTGGTGTATGGGGGCCTCGCCAATTGCACCGCGCATCAGGTTGGTCAGGGATGTGGACGGGGCGTCGTTGTGCTCTATTATGCCGCTGAAATCCACCTCGGCGGATATGTCCCTGCTGACTTTTGCAGAGGTGTTGGCGCGGAAGGAGTACTTTTCGTAATTGATTGTGTTCAGGCGCAGTATGCCCGGCTCGTTGTTGTAGCCGAGGGAAGCGTAGAACTTGATAATGTCGTTGCCGCCGCTGGCAGAGATGTTGTGATACTGGTCGATGGTAAAGTCCTTCATCATGGTCGAGTACCAGTCCACGCTCTCATAGCCGGGCGCTCCGATGCGGTAGTTTTCGAGTTGCTCGGCGGTGTAGGGGAGCGGCTGGCCGCCGTTGGCCGCCTGGTCGTTGAGAATGCTGGCATACTGATAGGCATTCATCATCGTGGGCATCTCGGAAGGATGGCTCAGGGTGATGGAGCCGTTGTAGCTCAGGCGCATCTTGCCGGCCTGGCCGCGCTTGGTGGTGACCAGTATCACGCCGTTGCTGGCATTCATACCGTAGATGGCAGCCGAGCCGTCCTTGAGCACGGAAATGCTCTCAATGTCTTCCGGGTCAAGCTTTTGGAATTCTGTGGTAGAAGATACTGCCGTACCGTCTATTATCACAAGCGGGGTGCCGAAGCCGCGCACATTGATGCTTGAGGCATAAGAGCCGGGAGCGCCGCTCGTCTGGCGTATCTGCAGTCCGGGAATCTTGCCCTGGACCCGCTGGGCCAGCGAAGTGTGCGTTGTAGAGAGAGCCTCTTCGCCCTTGAGGGTGCTCACGGAGGTTGTGAGTTTCCCGCGCATCTGCGTGCCATAGCCCACAACCACGGCTTCTTCCAGGCTCTGCAGGTCGTCCTGAAGGGTAAACACACCTCCGGTAATGGCCTTCGAGGCAGGGATACGGAGGGTCTTGAAACCCAGGCAGACCACTTCGTACTCGCCGCCTTCGCTCTGTGGCAGGGAGAACTTCCCGTCGAGTCCGGTCACGGCCACCTCGCTCTTGCGCATCAAGTTCATTATGGCTGCGCCGATGACCGGCGCTCCATAGGCATCTACAATGGTTCCGGTAAAGTCCTGGGCGCTCTGCCGCGGACCATCCTGCCGCCCTTGCTGCGGCTTGTCTTTGGTGAGTATGATGCTGCCGGCGTTGATCTTGCAGCTGATCGACAGCGGTTTGAAGAGTCGGTCAACCACCTTTTGAATATCCTCTTCGTCGGCGTGTATGCTTACCTTGGCGCTTTCGTCAAGAGTTCCGCTGGAGTAGAAAAAGTGATAGCCGGTTTCTTTCTGGATAGTCTCCATCACTTCCAGCAGGGGACGCTTGTCGGCGTGGATTGTCACAGTGCGCTGCTGGGCCCCCGCCTGAAAGGTCGCGGCCAGCAGGAACATTAGCACGGAGAGT
>CACXHG010000103.1 GCA_902767355.1 uncultured Bacteroidia bacterium | reverse complement strand
GTGAGGCCGTTTTCGAGTTGCCCTATGCGGACCTGGGGGTCGATGGGGATCGGCGGCATTTGCTGTTGGCCATTGGCTGCAGTTCCCAGCGAGAAAAGCAGCGCCGCAGTAATTAAAAGTCTTTTTATCATAGCGATTTTGTTAGATAGTTCTTGCTACAAGCAGCAAAGATAAACCTTTTGCCGGATATATAGTTTTTACTTATATTTGTTCGATAATAAAATTACTAATATTAAATCATCAATATCATGAGCGAAGAGAATGTAAAAGATCCCAAGGATCTCAACGGCGACGGCAAAGTCACTCTGGGCGAGCAGGTTCAGTACTATGCCGGCAAGGCTGGCGAAAAGGTCGAGAAGGCCATAGAAGACGCCAAGGCTGTGGCTAAGGAAGAGCTGCAGGACGCAAAGGAACTCTATGGCAAGGTTTCGGCCAAGGCCAAGGAAGAATTCACAGAGGCTTCCGAGAAGGTTAAGGAAGGCTATGCAAAGGCTGCCGACAAGGCCAAGGCTACCTACGACAAGGTTGCTGAAAAGATGAAAAAAGCTTAGCCGACGCTATTGCAACTTCCCCCAAAAATCAATATTTTTGTATCCCGATTGGTTCTAATCGGGATTTTTTATGTCCACATATTTCAACGGCCAGAGCCTCTTTAAGCAGGCGCAGATTGGCACTACGGCCATTTATGGCCTCGCAGGCAGCGGATTGCAGAACAGGTATTACATCCTGAGCGACCCCGGCAGCCGCCCCCTTCTCGCTTTCCCTGAAGTTGTCGGCTATGACTGCTACACCGCGCTGCTGGGCGCAAGCGCCAATGCCTTGGGCTATCTCAAGGGACAGCTTCCCCACTCCGGCATAGACATCTTCA
Source organism: uncultured Bacteroidia bacterium (assembly GCA_902767355.1). Classification (GTDB taxonomy): domain Bacteria; phylum Bacteroidota; class Bacteroidia; order Bacteroidales; family UBA932; genus Equibacterium. The sequence continues at coordinate 4,078 of CACXHG010000103.1, read as the reverse complement.
CCATTCTGCGCGGCGGGCTCAACTATCCCATAGAAGAGGCCGCGTCGAGCTGCGGCATACCGGTGCGCTATATGCACTTCGTTTCCTGCGAGCGCATCATAAAGAATCAGGAGATACTTGGGCTGGACATCCGCTATCAGAAGATTACGCCCTCTGCCGGCCGCACAGTAGCCATCGGCGACATTCTGGCCACCGGCGATACCTTCCGCCTGTGCATCAGCTATCTGGTAGATGAATTCGCCCGTTGCGGCGGCAGCATCAGGCGCATCATGTTATTTACAATAGGAGGCACGCGGGCCGTGGACCTGCTGGAAGAACTCACGCCGCAGATCCGCGACCGCTTCCCGGATTTCGAGGGCTTCGACTGCTTTTTCTTCGAGGGGATGTTCACCGTCTATACCGACCATGGCGCAAGCGGCATCAACACCCCCAATATAGATTTCGGCTGGAAGGGCGGCATTGTTACTCCCGATTTCAGGGAATACATCGCCGCGCACCCCGATGCCCTGCTGGAGAAGTGCATAATCTACGACGGCGGCGCCCGGCGCTACGAGATTCCCCTGCACCTGGAAGAGGTGCTGGACTACTGGAACGGCATCCTGGAGCGTGCCGGAGCCATAGACGCCGGGGCTTTGGTGCGTGAGAAACTAGGCTACGACGGCCCGCTCGACTACCAAGACTGGCTTCAGGCTACCTGTCTGGCTGCGTCGGGCGACCTGCACCCCCTCTGGGCGGCCGAGCAGCGCATCATGGAGCACCCCGCCGACCTCGCACAGCTGGCAGCGCGCAGGATAGAGGCTATCAATCAACTTAAAATACAGTATGAAACAGAATGATGTAGATTACACCGACCGGGCGGTGGACGCTTCCGGCCGCAAGTCCACGCTGAGCATGTTTATGATCATGCTCGGCTTTACCTTCTTCTCTGCCAGCATGTGGGTAGGCCAGCAACTGGCCACCGGCCTGGATTGGTGGGGCTTTGTGCTGGCGATGCTGCTGGGCGGCCTTATACTTGCCGCCTACACCGGCGCGCTGGGCTTTATCGGCGCCGAGAGCGGCCTTTCGCTGGACATGCTGGCCCGCCGCAGCTTCGGAACCAAGGGCAGCTGGCTGCCCAGTGCCATGATCAGCTTTACCCAGATCGGCTGGTTCGGCGTGGGTCTGGCAATGTTCGCCATCCCGGTGGCCAAGGAATTCATGCACCTCGAGGTCACGCCCGACACCATGCCCTGGCAGGGCTACCTGCTGGTTGCGATTGCCGGCGTGCTGATGACCGCCAGCGCCTATTTCGGCATCAAGAGCCTCACCATAATCAGCTACATCGCCGTGCCGCTGGTTGCGATACTCGGCACCGTGGCCATGATTATGGCTGTGCGCCGCGGCGACATGGGCCTTATCGAGCAGTTCTCCATAGGCAGCAAAAACCTGGGAGTGATTGCCGGCGCCGGCCTGGTTGTGGGCAGCTTCGTGTCCGGCGGTACCGCCACGCCCAACTTCACCCGCTTTGCCAAGAGCGCCAAAGCCGGCCTGTGGACCACCGTGGTGGCCTTCTTCATCGGCAACAGCCTGATGTTCCTTTTCGGCGCCGTGTCCAGCATCTATGCGGGCGGCAACGATATCTTTGAGGTGATGCTCAACCTGAACCTCTTCTATGTGGCAGTGCTGGTGCTGGGCCTCAACATCTGGACCACCAACGACAACGCCCTCTACACCGCCGGCCTCGGACTGTCCAACATCTTCGGCAAGTCCAAGAAGGCCATGGTGCTCATTTCCGGCATCATCGGCACGGTGGCGGCAGTGTGGCTCTACTGGAATTTCTGCGGCTGGCTGAATGTGCTCAACTGCACCCTGCCGCCCGTGGGTATAATTCTCATTCTCAGCTACTTCATGCACCGCAAGGCATATCGCGACGGCAGCATTCAGGAACCATTGGTCAACTGGTGGGCCGTGCTCGGAGTGGTTGCCGGCGCCGTGGTGGCCAACCTTGTCAAATGGGGCTTCCCTGCAATCAACGGCATGGCAGTGGCGGCAGTCTTCTATCTCTGCTCAGAGTTTTTGCGCCGCAAGTAGGCCCTGACCGAAAACTTTTTTTTGAATAATTGCACTTGTTGCTACATTTGCCGCCGCAATGATAGAACTATTGACGCACGGCGGCACGGCAGGTGCAATTATTATTTTGGCGCTGGTCATAGCGACCGGCCTGTGGTTGGGAAGGTTTAAGGTGATGGGCATCTCCATCGGCTCGACCTGGATTTTGTTTGTAGGTATCATACTGAGCCATTTCGGCTTTCGCATCGACCCCACGATGCTCGGTTTCATAAAGGATTTCGGCCTGATTCTGTTTGTCTTTGCCATCGGCCTGCAGGTAGGCCCGGGCTTTTTCCGCTCGTTCCGCAAAGACGGCCTGCCGATGAACGCCCTGGCAATGACGCTGGTGCTGCTGGCGGTGCTGATTACCATAGCCATACATCTGATTACCGGCGAGGATCTCTCCATAATGACCGGCGTCATGTCCGGCGCCGTGACAAATACTCCTGGCCTGGGTGCCGCGCAGCAGTCGCTTTCCGACGCCACCGTGGCCATGGGCGGGAGCGCGGCCTCCGCTGCTGAAGCATCCGGAGCCGTGGCTGCAGCCTACGCCGTGGCCTACCCTCTGGGCGTGCTGGGCGCCATATTTGTGATAATATCGCTCCGCGGCCTCTTCCATATAGACCTGGCCAAGGAGAAAGAGCGCGTAGAGCGCGAGGGCGGCGACGAGGCCAATGTGCTGCGCCTGGCCTGCAAGGTGGAGAACCCGGCCATCTTCGGCAAGAAGCTGGGTTCCATAGCCCAGGAAAAGATGGGCGAGCACTTTGTGATTTCGCGCGTGATGCGCTCTGGCGAAGTGTCTATCCCCGACCCTGACTGGATACTGGCAGAAGGCGACCAGCTGCTCATAGTCACGGATTTGCAGCACAAGGACATGGTGCGCATAATTTTTGGCGAAGAGTGCAACGTGGACATGCACACATGGCAGAAACCTGGCAGCAAGCTGATGTCGCGCCGCCTGTCCATAACCCAGTCGGACATCACCGGCAAGAGCCTGCGCAAGCTGGACATACGCCGCAAATACGGCGTCACCGTGACCCGCATCCTGCGCGCCGGTATCGAGCTGCAGGCCGAGCCCGACCTGATCCTGCAGGTGGGCGACTCCATTCAGGTGGTCGGCACCGAAGAGGGCATCAAGGGCCTGTCCAAACTTATCGGCAACCAGCCGGAGACCCTCTCGAAGCCCAACCTGGTACCCATATTCTTCGGCATCGCGCTGGGCGTGCTGGTAGGCATGATTCCCATCCGCTTCCCCTCGGTGCCCCAGCCGCTCAAACTGGGCCTTGCCGGCGGCAGCCTGATCGTGGCCATACTGCTCGGCCACTTCGGCCCCAAGTTGCGCATCTCTACCTACACCGCCCTGAGTGCCAACCTTATGATACGCGACATAGGCATATCCCTGTTTATGGCTGCGGTTGGCCTGGGCGCCGGCGAGAATTTCATAAGCAGCCTCACCTCCGGCGGCTATGTGTGGATACTCTACGGCCTGATTATCACCGTAGTGCCCATGGTGATCGTGGCCCTGATAGCCAAGTTTGCCATGAAGATGGACTTCTTCCGCATCTGCGGTCTGCTGTCCGGCGGCACCACCGACCCTGCCCTGCTCTCCTTCTCCGAGCAGATGTACGACAGCGGCCGTATTGCCGTGAACTATGCCACCGTGTATCCTCTGACAATGTTTTTGCGAGTCGTTGCCGCTCAAGTGCTTATAATGATTTATATTTAGTTTGGTTTTTTCGGATTTTATTTCCCAAATTTGTGGAAAAGACCGATTAACTATTAACTTTTTTAACATTATGGCAAATCTTACTGACCTCATCATGCAGCAGGTGAAGAACTATGCTGGCAATGTAGAAATTCCTTCAAACGTACAGAATACTGTTCTCAACGGCCTCGGAGATTCCATCCTTGGCAGTCTTACCCAAACCGCAACCAAGGCCGGCGGCCTGGACCAGATCAAGAGCCTGCTGACAGGCGCCACCAGCGCTGC
>CACXHG010000102.1 GCA_902767355.1 uncultured Bacteroidia bacterium | reverse complement strand
ATGGATTCCGTCAAATATGAGCGCCTCGACGGAAAGAACGTGCTTACAATGGATAAAAGATTATAACACAAGACAAATATGGAAATTAACATCAACAAGCAGGGCGAAGAGACTCTGGTAGAGCTCATCGGCAGACTCGATACCCCATCTTCGCAGGAGGTAAGCAACGCGCTCGCCCCTGTAATGGAGGACGCATCCGGCACCATCGTGCTCGACTGCGCCCAGATGACCTATATCTCCAGTTCCGGCCTGAGGATATTCCTGGCCATCCGCAAGGCGGCAGCCGCCAAGGGCGGGAAGGTGATAGTGAAAAACATCGGCAGCGACATCCGCAATGTGTTTATGATGACCGGTTTTCTGAACCTGTTTGAGATACAGTAGCCGGATGGAGCCGATAAAGATATCGCTGAGCGACTATGTCCTTTCCGGCGGTGGCTTCAACGGGGAGAGCTACAACCACAAGAGCGACCCTTCGGTGATGCTCAAGTTGTATTTTCCCGGCAAGATACAGCAGCCGCTGGACGAGATGAATCTTGCCCGCAAGGTTTATGACCTTGGCATACCGACGCCCGAACCGGGAGAATATGTGGTCACGGAAGACGGCCGCTACGGTATCCGTTTCCACCGCATAGAAGGCAAGCTGTCGTATTCGCGCGCCACCGGTGACCATCCTGAAAAGGTGGGACAATACGCTGCCGAGTTTGCAGGTCTGTGCAGGCAGTTGCACTCCACACGTGTCGATACCTCGCAGTTCGAAAATGTAAAGGACCGCTATTACAGGCTGCTGGCTGAGAATCCCTTTTTTACTGCGGACGAGAAGGAAAAGATAGGCCGTTTTATCGCCGGCGTGCCCGATGAGGACACTGCCATCCACGGCGACCTGCAGTTTTCCAACGCGATTTTTGCCGGCGATAAGAAATATTTCATAGACCTGGGCGACTTCTGCTACGGCAATCACCTGTTTGACCTTGGAATGGTATATCTCTGCTGCGAGCTCAGCAAAGAAGATTATATCCGGGAGGCCTTCCACATGGAAAAGAGCACGGCCAGGGCTTTCTGGAAGGCGTTCGTGCCGGCTTATTTCGGGCCGGGCATGTCGCAGGAAGAGGCGGTGAGACAGGTACGTCCCTTCGCCGGGCTCAAGACCCTCATTGTCGAACGGGATTCCAACTGTCCAATGCCTGAATTCAGGGCGGCACTCGATGCGGTGCTCAGTTAACAAAACAAAAGATGAAAAGATACTTCTTGATAGTGTTATTCTGCCTCCTGGCCTGGACGCTTGCAGCACAGGATGCCGAATATTGCGAAAGTGTAGATCCCGAGGCTGATGCGGCGGCCATTGCCAGGGTGCGCGCGCGGATGGATTCCATACGGCAGTATCGCCCTACCGTGGCCCTGGTGCTGGGCGGCGGCGGTGCCCGCGGCTTTGCGCATCTGGGCGTGATAAGGATGCTGGAAGATCAGGGAATCCCCGTTGATATCGTGGCAGGTACCAGTATGGGCGGCCTCGTGGCCGGTATGTATGCATTGGGCTACAATTCTCAGCAGATGGATTCTCTGGTAAGGAGCATTAACTGGCCGGTGATGATGTCCGACAATGTCCCCGGAGCGTTTGTGTCCTACAAAATCAGAAAGTACCGGGAGAAGTTTCTTATCCGCGTACCTTTCCACTACAAAGACGAGGATTACAAAAGCCGGATTGAACATCAGAGCGGTATTAGAAATGAGGCTGAAAGCCTCGAAGAAGGCGAGGTACACTCGGCAGATGTGCTCGACAATGCCCTGGCCCAGGCCGGACTCGGTATGCCCGACGGATACCTCTATGGCCTGAACGTGCGCAATATGCTAAGTTCCATTTCGACTGGTTATCAGGACGAGATGACCTTTGACCAACTGCCCGTGCCCTTTGTGTGCGTGGCCACCGACATGTACAGCAAGAAGGCAAAATACTGGACCGGCGGCCGGCTCTGCGACGCCCTGCGCTCCACTATGGCCATACCGCTTTACTTCCGCTCAGTTAAAGGCGACGGCATGGTGTTGCTGGACGGCGGCATGCGCAACAACTTCCCGGCGGATATAGTAAAGGCTATGGGGGCTGATATTATAATAGGCTCGGAAATGAGGGGTGAGAGAACGCTCGAAAGTATGAACTCGCCGCTTACGATGATGATGCAGACCATCGCTATGCTTTCCCAGGAAGCCACCGACCGCGGCTACGGGCTGACCGACCTGCTGGTGCATCACGAGCTCAAGGGCTATAATATGCTCTCCTTTGATGTCAAGAGCGTGGACAACATTATCCGGCAGGGATACCGCGATGCGCTTGAGCACAAAGCGGAGTTTGACTCCGTCGCTGCATTGGTGGCAGGTAAAGGGCCGGCTGCCAGATGGGCCAAGGCTCCGGCTGTAAACCTGATGAATCAGAAAGTCAAGGTTGCGGGCGTGCGATTTGAGGGTGTGAACGAAAAGATCAAGGAGACGTTGATTCCCAGGCAGTTTTATCCGGAAGACAGCTTGTATAACAAGCAGATAATAGAAGATATCCAGAATTTCATTTACGGAAATGTAGCCTTCGAGGCGGTTACTTACCACCTTGAGGGCACAGGTGAGCCGTACACTCTGGTGTATGAATGCCAGATGGGCCAGACAAATGACCTGGCCCTGGGTGTCCATGCCGACACCGACGAGATAGTGTCCCTCGGCTTCCATCTTGGCCTTGCAACCCGCACACTGACAGGGCCCAGGGCTACTTTTGATCTCAAACTCAGCACCAACCCCGCATTGGGGCTCGATCTGGCCTATGTACCATCGCTGTCGCTGCCGACGGTCGGGGTCTATTTCCGCAACAAGCTTCTCAGCACTCATTACGACGCCGCGGAGGGCAGGGTGTACGACAAGCAGCTCAACACCGGCGTGGATCTCTATCTGGAGGACTCCAGGACCATCTGGGGGCACCTGCGCGGCGGTCTGTCGTTCGACATGATACCCTATGAGGACTATCTCTCTCCCATAGAAGAGTGGAAGGGATGGGACTGGAAGAGCAACTGGCTCTCTACCTTCCTGTCT
>CACXHG010000101.1 GCA_902767355.1 uncultured Bacteroidia bacterium | reverse complement strand
CTGCGCCCACTGGCTGTCGTGGGTGCGCTGGCCGGCCTCGTCGGTCTCCTTGTAGCAGATGAAGACGTCGTAGGGCTCCTCTTTCTGCGCGACGGCGAGGATTTCCTTCTGCACCCGGTCGATTTCGGCGGCCTCCTGCGCGTACATCTGATCGGCCACGGGGTCGGCGCATTTGATGCACATTTTGTAGTCCTCGTCCTCAAAGATGGACGCGGTCAGCGTGCGGTGGCAGGTGGGCTTCTTCCGGGCCGTGGCCGGGTCCTCCACATACTCGATGCCGAAGCGGCTGATCACCGCGCCCCAGTGGGCCTCAGCGTCAGTATCATCCTGCTCGAGGATCTTCTCGTATGCAGCGACCGCCTTATCGAACTCGCACTGCCGGCGGAAATGATTCGCCCGGTTGTACCGGTTCAGCTTGCCCTCATCGTCCGCCTTCGGAATGGTGGACGTGCTGCCGCAGTATTCGCAGGTGCCGTACGTCGCGCCGGGGGTGAACTCGATGTCGCCGCCGCACATTTTGCATTTGATGATCATGAGATAGTATCTCCCCTCATGGTTTATTCCTTTACTCCCGTGCACATAATGTCTTTGTGCGTTATCTCTGCAGCCAGTTCATCCAAGAACTGATCGAGGGCAAGAGACATGTATTCGTGCAATAACCAGTTCTCTTCAGCCTGCAACAATCTCTGGAGCTGTTCAGGCTTATAGCGCACAATCTCACTCAGCCTATGCATTATGGCCATGTTAATCGTCATCGTATTGAGTTGCAGGCATTCTTGCGTGGTAGATGTTAGCCTTCTGAGATACCATATTCGTGAAGAACTGCGGATGTAGCAGTAATCTTTTCTTTGTCTATTCATCATGTCCCGCAAGTCTGACGATACGCTCCCATTTGAGTTCCACTTTGCTCCTTCAACACTTCGTAGTGCAAATCCTCTACCACCAATCAGGGCGAATCTGTCAGAAATGGTATCCATTATATTGTTTGGAATCGAAGTCACATAAGCAGGAAAATGATTTGGATCCAACAGGATCCTTAGATATGCTTTGCCATCACTGCCTTTGATATATTCTGGTGATGATCCCACCTGAAGCAGCAAAAACATTTCCTCAACTTTTGTCTTTCTTGTCGAGTATGTTAATTGGTATGCCCTATGAACGAATGGCAAGTTATACAGCAAAACCTGTAGGGAAAGCGAATGGCTTTTCCCTGCACTCCAAACCGAAGAAAAATCACGATCAAGGAGAGACGCAAAAAGCGGGAAGACTCCTTTTTCTTTATGGCATATGGTAATCCCTGATATACCATCGCCTTGATCTTCAATAATCTCGTAAAGTCCGTGCATACCAAATTGGTCAACAAAGCTATCAACTGTCGCTGCCGCAAAAGATATATACGACTTAGCAGCATTCAACATACAATACTACGCGGCCAGAGGGGATGACTCGATCGGCAATAGCTTTGCAGCACGGTAAAATGTCTCGGCCTGTTTCCAGTAAAACTGACAATCGTATTGAGAAGCTTTACCGTACTTTTTCTTTAATTCGATATTTCCATACCTCAGAGCTTTCCTCTTCCTTGCGAAATAAAACTCTACAAACGGGAACACATCATCAGTCAACGTGGTATGGCTTCGTGGTTCCTGCATTGTATAGGACTTTGAAAGACGCAGAACACGTCCACCGGTGTGTAATGGCTTGTCTGAAAGAGATAGCTGCATATTGCCCACCCGCTTTCGTCATTTTGTTGCTTTTGACACGCCTTTCCGCTGCTCCAGCAGGTTGAAAGCCTTGCGGATGTTCTCCGCGTCAGCGTAGCTGGAGAGCAACTCCAGCATCTCCGCAATCTGGCCATCGATAGGCGTAGGTGTTGGATCAGCATAACGAATCTCCTCAGCAAGCCTTCTGAGATCAGGATGATTTGTTGCAGCAGCAATGGCCGCAGCCCGATTGCGGATGGCTTTCCATGCGGCGGTATTGTCTGTCACGGATGATTCGCTGTGAACAACAACCTCCCGCGCAGCGTCCTTTGCTGTAAGACAGATCCCGGATACAGCGAAGACGATGATCTCTGCAATTGCGGACGCCCATACCGGGCAAAAAGCCGCAATACCCATAATGATCGCGCCGACAATGATCTGAACAATCAACGCAGTATATCCCACCCGGAAGATGGGCCAGCCGAGCACCTTGCTTTCCAGCGTATCCTCTTTACGGAACGCCCGCGCAAAAGTGAATGCGCACAAGCCGAACATCAGCACTGTACAAGCGGCGGCAATCCACCAGGCTGCAGTGCGGACAAAGGGAATCAGAGCCATCATTGCGATGACGACAGCAAGCGTGATTCCCCAGACAGCCCAAACATGCTTATTCAGCTTCATAACTCAGCCCTCCCTCTTCCTGCCGCAATTTGGGCAGAACTTGCTGGTTATGCCCTTCTGGCCACAGTCCGGACAATCCCAAACATCCGGCTCTGGCTTCTTTGCGCCGCAGTTGGGGCAGAATTTGCTGGTGATGCCGGTCTGACCGCAACCAGGGCAGGTCCAGCCTGCTGCGGGCTCCGGTTTCTTCGCGCCGCACTCTGGGCAGAACTTGCTGGTGATGCCCTTCTGCCCGCAGGTGCAATCCCATGTGTCAGAGGGAATGGCGCTCCCCATGCCGCCTGCTGCCTGCATAGCTGGGGTGATGGCGTCCCGAGCCATGCCGATGACGCTGCCCATGGT
>CACXHG010000100.1 GCA_902767355.1 uncultured Bacteroidia bacterium | reverse complement strand
TCGTGGTAGGGAGCCTCGCTGGGCACGAAAAGCACGTTCAGGCCGGCCTTGTCGGCAGGGAACTCTTCGGCCACCTCTGCGGGAGCCTCTATGACCCAGAGATGGAAAATCTCGCCTTTGTCCAGCAGATTGTCCTTATAGCCGACGCGCTCGCACAGCTGCTCGGCGCTGTCGCGGGGATAACCCGGCACGATGCGGTCCACCAGCGTGGAATACACGCCGCAGGCGGTCTCGAACCAGTCGCGGAAGCCCTCGCTGAGTTTCCAGAGGTCTATATATTTGCGTATGCACTCTTTCAGGTGCTTGCCGTTTTCGAATATCAGCTCGCAAGGGAAAATGATGAGGCCCTTGCTCTTGTCGCCCTTGAAATATTCGTAGCGGCGGTAGAGCAGCTGGGTGAGCTTGCCGGGATAGGAACTTGCAGGGGCGTCGGTTATCTTGCAGGAGGCATCGAAGGCGATGCCGGCCTCGGTGGTGTTGGAAATCACGAAGCGCATCTGGGGCTGTTCTGCCAGCTTAAGGTATTCTTCAAAGTCGGTATAGGGGTTCAGTCCGCGGGAGATGACGTCTATCAGGTCCACGCTGTCCACGCTCTGACCATTGCTCAGGCCCTGGAGATTGAGGTGATAGAGGCCGTCCTGGTTGTTGAGCCACTCGACCATGCCCTTCTCTATGGGCTGCACGACCACCACCGAAGCGTCGAAGCCGGTTTTCTGGTTGGTCTTCCAGATGATCCATTCTATGAAGGCCCTCAAGAAGTTGCCCTCTCCGAACTGAATGATTTTCTCTGTATATTTCTTGGCCTGCGGGGCCGTTTTGCGGTTAAGATTTTCCATAAATATATTTTTCTATAAAATTTACAAGGTTACTCCTGTCTTGAAAATGGCGATCTCGTGGTAGCCGTTTTTCTCGTTGTTAACTTTTTCGCCGCTGGCAACTTTCAGCACATAGTCGGCAAAGCGCGCAGCCACTGCCGGCATTGCCTCGTCTTGGGCCAGGACTCCGGCGTTGAAGTCTATCCAGGACGGCTTGCCCAGGGCGAGCGGGGTGTTGGTGGATATCTTCATCGTGGGCACGAAACTGCCGAAGGGCGTGCCGCGGCCGGTGGTAAAGAGCACCATCTGGCAGCCGCTTGCGGCCAGTGCCGTGGACGCCACCAGGTCGTTGCCGGGGGCGCTGAGCAGGTTCAGGCCTTTGGCGCTGAGCCTTTCGCCATAGCGCAGCACTCCGCGCACCGCGCTCGAACCGGCCTTCTGGGTGCAGCCGAGCGACTTTTCTTCCAGCGTGGAGATGCCACCTGCCTTGTTGCCCGGCGAAGGGTTTTCATACACCGGCTGGTCGTTGCGCATGAAATACTCTTTGAAATCGTTTATCAGCGCCACGGTCTCGTCGAAGGTGGCCCTGTCGGCGCAGCGGTTCATAAGTATGGTCTCGGCGCCGAACATCTCCGGCACCTCGGTCAGGACGGTAGTGCCGCCCTGGGCCACCAGAGCGTCGGAAAATACGCCCAGCAGCGGGTTGGCGGTGATGCCGCTCAGGCCGTCGCTGCCGCCGCATTTGAGGCCCACGCGCAGCTCGCTGGCCGGCACAGCCTCACGGACATCCTTGCTGCAGACGGCATATATCGCGCGCAACTGCTGCATGCCGTATTCCAGCTCGTCGCCGACCTGCTGGCACACGAACATCTTCACGCGACCGGGGTCCACTTCTCCGACTTTGGCACGGAAAGCCTCCAGCTGGTTGTTTTCGCAGCCGAGGCTCACCACCAGCACGCCACCGGCATTGGGATGGTGCACCATGTCGGCCAGGATGGTGCGGGTGTTCTCGTGGTCGCCGCCCAGCTGGCTGCAGCCGTAGTTGTGCGGGAAGGCAAACACCTCGTCAAAACCCGACTCCTGGCGGAAACGCTCCGCCAGCGTCTGGCAGATGCCGTTCACGCAGCCCACGGTGGGAATGATCCATATCTGGTTGCGTATGCCCACCTGGCCGTCTGAGCGGCGGTAACCCATGAAGGTCCTTGGCTCGCCGGCCTCAAGGCTGACCTGCGGCACCGGCTTGTATTCGTAGTCCAGCAGCCCCTCCAGATTGGTCTTGATGCAGCTGTGGTCTATCATTTCGCCGGCGGAGGCATCGCGCGTCAGATGGCCTATGGGAAAGCCGTATTTTATCACGTTGCTGCCCGCGGCCATGTCCTCCAGCAGCACCTTGTGTCCGCGCGGGACGTCGGTGGCAAGCACAGTGCCGCACACGGCCTCACCGGCCCTTAGGTCGGTGAGCGCCACTGCGACATTGTCGTTTGGATTAATCTTGATGTATCTCATCAGAAGTTAAAGTAGTTCTTGGCGTTGTTGTAGCTGATGTCCTCGACCATCTTGCCGATGAAGTCCAGCTCGGAGGCGGGCAGACGGCCGCTTTCCACGTCTGCGCCCACCACGTCGCACAGGATGCGGCGGAAGTATTCGTGACGCGGATAGCTGATGAAGCTGCGGCTGTCGGTGAGCATGCCCACAAAGCGGCTCAGAAGACCCAGGGTGCTGAGGGCGTTCATCTGCTTGCGCATGCCGTCCTCCTGGTCCAGGAACCACCAGCCGCTGCCGAACTGCATCTTCCCTTGGACATTGCCGTCATTGAAGGTGTAGGCCATAGTCATCATCACCGCGTTGTCTTTCGGATTGAGGCAGTAAAG
>CACXHG010000099.1 GCA_902767355.1 uncultured Bacteroidia bacterium | reverse complement strand
TTGCTGTCTATGAATCTGTAGCAATAGCGGATTCTGGCGTCGGACTTGTCGCCCTCGAGGCTCTGGAGCGTCTCGTAGCAATAGCCGAACAGCTTTCCGTCGCCATTATGGATAACCCATTTAAGGGTTGAGCCCTGGACTGTATTGAAATATCCTTCCTGCGCACCGGCTCCGCAGCACAGCAGCAAAGCCAGCATCACCAAAGCAATCTTGTTCCTTGTCATAATCTGTAGTGCAACCGTTTATAAAACTTTGCAAGCGCCGGCTTGAGGCCGCACAGGTTAAAGACGGCGTAAAGCAGGTTCTTGAAGAAGCGGTCCAGCGCAAACAGCCCTGTGAGCGCTTCGATGCCTATCAGTGCAAAAAGATTGCCATTAACGCCCAGAGCGGGTATAGACCCCGCGCAGAGGGCCGCCAGAAGCAGGGCGATGATTATGGGGCGGCGGAAGCTGTAGGTAGAGAGCGTTTTTTTGAGATTGCTGAGCAGGATATGGCCGGCATGCGAGCAGTTATCCTGGCGGATGAGGGAGCCGGCCCGGGAAGAGTAATCGATGTCGGCGGCCAGGACGCTGCCTTCCGACAGGGTCTGCAGATTCCTGAGAATCTGGTTTTGGGCCACACAGAACTCCATCCCCTGCGGGAGATAGACGTCGCACTGGCTGCCGCGGCAGATGAAATAATCCACCCCGAGCAGCTCGCGCTTGGGCGCGGCTATCATTTTGGACACATACTTGTCCAGGGTATAGACACACACGACGCCGCCCTCATATTCGGTGCGGATAAAGGAGTTGTTCAGGAAACGACCGTCGATTTTTGTGGTCATCTCCCCTTCTTCTACCATCGAGATCAGCTCCCCTTCCTTGTTGTAGAACAACTCGCGCACAATCTCCGAGCCGATATTGGTCACAGCATGGCAGTTGAACTTGTTCAGGAAGATGGTGATGTGGTTATAGAGTTTGTCGCTGTCGGAAGCCGCCTCTCTGTCCAGCTCCAGCAGTATGCCCTCTTCCAGATAGTCGCACTTGCGTATGTGCGTCATCAGGGGCACATCTTTCTCCATGCAGGTGACTACCCCGTTCACCGGGCATGCCACTCCGCCGGAGTATCCGCTGCGGTCTATGGCCTTGCTGCCCTGGTAGAAGACCATGTCGTCCAGGCAGTTGTTGGCATAGAGCAGCACCAGGATGGCGATAACGGCCAGCACTGGCGGCAGGAAAAAGCAGGCGACGAGCAGCCCCAGGGCCACTATATAGCGGATCAGGTTGAAAACTCTCATGGACGGGTCTTATAAAGATTGAGCAGCAAGTCTTCGTAGCGGTACCAGGTCTCTTCCTGGACGCTGCGTCCGAGCCAGACCTTGGTCTCGACCCCGGCAAAGGAATCGAAGGGATTGAAACCCCGGTACAGGTTCACTATGGATGTACCGGAAATGCGCTTGGAATATTCCACAAAATAAATGTCGCCGGCGGGATTCTCTATGAGCTGGATATGGAAAACGCCCGTGGCCGGCAAGGGCTCTGCGCGGCGGATGGCACGCACGAATTCGCCCGCCGCGCAGCTGACGCGGCTGCCGGCTGCCAAAAAGCGCAGGTACTTGTCGTAGCCGTTCTTGATACGGACTTCGCGGGCAAATATCCTGGGCTCATCGCCGGTATAGTCGACATCGACCACATATTCGTGCGCTATCTGCACATAGCGGGTGATGCAGGTATTCTCCAGCCGGCCGACGCCGTGGCTGCCTGCCGACATGGTATTGGGCCGCATGAACACGTCGTCCAGCGAGAAGGTTTCCGGCACCTTTATGGTGCAGCCGTCTGTGATGCGCCCCAGGGTCTCGTTCATCCGGCGCTTGTTGTAGAACCATTGTTCCACCGCCACCATTTTATCGCGGGCGGCCAGATCGAAGACCGCGCTCTTGGCCTGACGGGCAAGCTCGTCTGCCGGGAAAACGCAGCAATCTTGAGGCTGCGCGGCTATCATGGCCAGCGCCTCGTCCTCGCCCGTGCGCACCACGTCCCGCCCGGCAGGGCAAAGCCTGTAGGTCGGGTCCATGTCCGCCATGATCAGGCGGTTGCCGTCGTCGGGCAGGGAGCGGTTGAGAAAAAACAATTCCGCCGAAAGACCGGCGCGGCCGCCTGCTTCAAAAACGAGATAATTCATTGTATCATCTTTTGCAGGTAGAACAATTCGGCATACCTGACGCCGCTTTCGGTGCCCCTGACCATGGCCAGCTGCCGTATCCCGTCGGGATTGAGGGGGGACGGGGAACTCTTGATCTGGCTGCGGTAGAGTTTGAACAGGTCTATCTTTTCGTCCAGGCTGTCGGTGATGTCGTGATACCAGAGCCCGCCGCTGACGTGGATGTTCTGGTTCAGTATGAAAGGATATTCATAGAGGGCGACAAAGCGCGGCATGAAACCCTGGCGGAAGCGCAGGGCGGCCATCGCCGAGTCATACACCTTCTTGTGATCCTGGTGCCAGGACGGATAATTGACAAACACTTCATCCGGGCGGAAACTGTCGAATATTGCATCGTAGCAAGAGACGAAAAAGCGCATCGGGACCATATCCAGTTCGCCGTCGCGGTTTTCGAGAAGTATCTGGTGGCTGGCGTGAAGCCTCTTACATACCTGCAAGGCCTCCTGTATCCTCTCCTGCTCCTTGGGCGATTTCTCTGAATTACCTATGGTGGCGTAGGCGATGTGGATCTCACTTCCCTGATCACGCTGCGAAGCGAGATAGCCTCCACAGCCAAGCACCTCGTCGTCTGCGTGAGGTGAAATAACTAAAATTCTTTTACTCATAAAAACAGATTATCGGGCTACTAAAAAGGCCCCGACCATTATCAGCACCACTCCTATCCATCTTGTGGGCGGGACCACCTCATGAAATATGACGGCACCGGCCACGAGGCTGAGAATGAAACTGATGGCTGTCAGGGGATATGCCAGCGAAAGCTCATAACGCTTGAGCACAAACATCCATTCCACAACGCCGGTGATGGCCATAATGCCGGCGGCGTACAGCTGCCAGCAAGTCAGTGCGTCTTTGAAAAACGCCCAGGTCCAGGAGAAATCCCCGATTTTGGACAGGGCGACCTTCAGGAAGCACTCGGAGCCTATCACAAGCGTTGCCTGCAGCAATATCAAAATAAAAAGCCGTATCATTGTCTTGATTTATTATGATTATCTATGATTCTCCGGTAATTAGCATAAACATCGTCGGCCAGGCTGTCCCAGGTGCTGTAAAAATCCCTGAACGCCCCCTCGCCGCAGCGGCGCAGCAGGTCGGGGTTTTCTTTCAGGCTCCGGATGCGTTTTGCAAAGGCTTCTTCGGAATCTTCTTCAGTGAAGCCGTTCACATTGTCAGTCATGCCATCGGCCGCCAGACTGCCGCGGGTGCACAGGGTCGGAGTCTGCTGGCAGGCCGCCTCCAGTTTCACCAGGCCGAAGGTATCGGACACAGAAGCGAAAAGAAGCAGGTCGGTGCGCGCATAATGCTTTGCCAGCAGCTCAGGGTCGCCTATCGGGCCGCAGAATATGACATTCCGGTCGAGGCCCAGCTGATGGCTCAAACCCTTCAGATAGTCCTGCTTGACCCCGGTGCCTACGAGCAGCATCTTGAAGTCCACATTCATATCTTTAAGGATGGCGAGGCTGCGCAGGATGAAATCCTCGCGCTTCTGCAGGTCCTGCCTGCCGACATGGGTCAGCACAAAATCATCTTCACAAAGGCCGTACAGGGCATCTATCGCGGCACGTGCCGCCGCACGGTCCTTGACCGGCGTGTGATCTACCGACAGCGGCATCACGCGCCAAGGGGCCTTGAGGCCATATTCCCGGCAAAACATATCCCCTGCCGCACGGCTTGCAATCCAGCACTCGTCGCAGGAATTGTAAACGCCCATCATAATCTTGAGCACAGCCGCGCCGGCAAGCTTCCCGACATGCTCTATCACGTCCGGCTTGAAGTCGGAGTGCAGGGTGCCGACCATCGGGATATCGTGCCTGCGGGAAAAGGTTTTGGCAAACACGCCCATGGGATAGGCGCTATGCACGTGAATGATGTCCAGGCGGGCTTCTTTAACCCTGCGGACAAAGTCCGCGTCGAAATGCGGAAAACCCTGCGGATAGGCATCCGTGGCGCGCATTATGGACTTGCAGCGGACCACCTTATAGGGGAAGCGGCTGTCGTAGCCCGGCTCCAGATGGTGCGTGTAGGGAGTAAATACCGTCACGTCGCATTTGCCGGCAAGATGTGACGCATAGGCGTCGGTCACCTTGACCACACCGTCTATGACAGGGAAAAAAGCATCTGTGAATAAACCAACGCGCATAATCAATTCTGAAGTAGGTTGCGGTAATAGCCGAGTATCTTGTTGCGAAGCAGGTATTCGTATTTGGAGCGGACGGTCTCTTCGCTGGCAGAAAACCAGTTGAGCCGGCTCTGGCCCAGGTCGTAGGTCGTGCAGAGCCCAGCCTCGTACATCCGCTGCTGATAGTCATAGGCCTCTTTGGCCGCCTGCTCTGCCGACACGGCAGAATTGTAGCGCTCGCGGGCCGAGACTGTCTGCAGATAAGACTCGCGCAGCTGCCGCGAGATTTCCCGGCGCGTCTCGTCCAGGTTAACCCGGGCATCTTCCAGGGCCATGGCGGCCTTGTCCACCTGAATCTTCTGGCCGGCATTGAGGATTGGAACCTCCAGCTTGAGCCCAAGCGCGCCCCAGCCGTTGTGGAGCAGTTGCGCACCCACTCCGGGCACTTTCACGCCGAAGGGCTGATACAGGTAGTTATTGTAATTGGCAAACAGGGAAAGTTGCGGCAGCAGGGCGCCCTTGGCCGCTTTCTGCTGATATTCTGCGCTTTTAAGATTGAACTGAACGCTTCTGACAGCCGGATAGGCGTCTATGTCCCCGAGCAGGGAAGGCAGCGAAACCTCCGGAGTATCCTCTACACCCTCTTCCAGATCTTTTATTTCGAAGCCGCTGATATCCTCCAGGCCGATAAGATTGGCCAGCGCGATGCGGGCGATGTCAGAATTGCCCTTGGCCGCCGTGTGCAGATAGTCTGCGCGGCTGAGCGCTGCGCGGGCCTCGGCCAGATCGGCATCCGTGCGCCTGCCCTCATCTACCAGCGTCTGGACCCGCTGCAGCTGCTCCCGGCAAAGTTCCGCCCGCCTGAGGGCAAGCTGCTCCTGGCTGCGGCAGCCAAGCAGCTGCATATAGGCGGCAGCCACACGTATGCGGGTATTGACCATCGAGAGAGAAATATCTTCCGCAGCAGACTTGAGCGCATACTCTTTTGCCGCCTTGGAATTGGGTATGGCGCCGCCTGTGAGCAGCGGCATCTCCATGCTTGCGGCGACCTGGGTCAGGGACATGGTCACGACCTGGTCCACGCTGTACATGATCAGGGCGTTACCCGAGTGGAGAAGTTCCTGGGCCCCGAGGCTTACCACGGGGATGCGCCTGGCCGCGGCCTCTGCAAGCTCCTCCTGCCGTATGCCGTACTGCATCTTGCGGTGACGGACCTCGGCGTTGCCAGCGAGGGCATAATTGACGCAGGAGTCCAGATCCCAGGCCTGTGCAAAGGCCGTCGATGTCAGATTCAGCAGCAGCAGTGCGAGAAATATCCTTTTTGCCATTTCGCTTAGTTCAATTTGTTGCCGCGCAGCACCATATCTTTGCTGACGCCCTCTTTCAACTCTATATAGATGCCGTCCGACAGGCCTGTCACAACCGGAATGCGCTCGAACCGCTGGTTCTTGCGGTCCTGCGATACCAGCTTGTACACATAGGTCTTGCCGTCTTCAAAGGCTATGGCCGTTTCTTCTATGGAGATGACATTCTCTGCCTGTGCGGTGATGAATTCTGCATTGGCGCTGTAGCCTGCCCTGAGCGGGGTGCTGCCGTCGTCGCTGTCAACCGAGGCCTTGAGGCTGAACATGACGGTGCCGTTCTCCTTTACACCCATGGAAGAAATCTCTTCGAGCGTGCCGGTGATATGGCGGCCCATGTCGGAGGCGACGGTGATTATGGCCGGAGTGCCTACGGCAAGGCGCTCGACTTCAGTCTCGTCTATCTTACCGTCGAAAACCATGTCTGAAACATCGGCAATAGTGGCGATGGTAGTGCCCTCGCTGTAGGGGCTGGTGCTCACCACAGAGGCTCCCTGCTTGAAGGGAATGTCGATGACGGTGCCGCTCATAGTGGCCTTGACAATGGTGGTATTCACAGACCCGCTGCGGTTGGATGTGCCGTGCAGGATAATATCCAGAGAGGATTTGGCCTTGGCGGCATTCTCCTTGGCCAGGGAAAGGGCGTGGGAGGATTGTTCGTAGGCCTCCCGGGTAATCACCCCACTCTCGAACAGCGATTCGTCGCGGTCGAATTCCCGCTGCGCCTGACTCAGCTGCAGGCGCGAAGACTCCATCGCGCTCAGGGCCTCGTTGTAGGAATTCATGTCGGGGATGACGCTGACCCTGGCGATAACGTCGCCGGAGTGTACAGTCTGCCCCACCTTGACATCTATCTGGGAAAGGATGCCGGTGATGCGGGGCTTGACATATACCATGCGGCGGGGCTGGATCTGCCCGGTGGCGATGGAGCTCTGATTGATGGTACGCTCTGCAGGCGTCAGCAACTCATAGCTCGGCGGAACCGGCCTGGACTGGCGCCAGAGAAGATAGAACGTCAGCAGGACAAATGCGGCGACCAGCGCCCAAATTACTATTCTGAATGTCTTTTTCATACTTACTTGTCGTCTCTAAGTGCCTCGATGGCTTTTATTGAAAGGGCTTTGCGCGCCGGGATATAACCCGAAGCCAGACCGCCGCCGACCAGGATCAGCAGCGAGGCGGCGGCATAAGCCGGGGGAATCATGGGCCTGGAAATCAGAGCGTCGGTACCTCCGCCCATAAGATTGTTCAGCAAGATGAGCACCCAGGTCCCTGCAATGATGCCGGCGATGCCCGCGGCGAGCGTCATCGTGAGCGCC
>CACXHG010000098.1 GCA_902767355.1 uncultured Bacteroidia bacterium | reverse complement strand
GGGTTGGCAATCATCAAAAAGATTGCGTTGGGAGAGTACTCTAAAGCGCTCTTTACAACGGAATTCACGATGCCTGCGTTAACGCCGATAAGCTCTTCGCGGGTCATGCCGGGTTTGCGGGGGATACCGGAAGTAACGACGATGACGTCGCTGTTTGCTGTAGCTTTGTAGTCGTTGGTAACGCCTTTGATGCGGGTGTCAAAACCGTAGAGTTTTGCGGTCTGCATCATATCCATTGCTTTACCTTCTGAAAGACCTTCTTTGATGTCGATCAGGACCAGGTCGGACACACAACCGGTGTGAGCGACTGCGTTGGCAACTGTTGCACCTACATTGCCGGCGCCGATAACTGTTACTTTTGCCATTTCAATTAGTTTTTAGTTGTTTATTTATTTGGTACTTTTGCCACAGTTTTTAAGGAATGCAAAGTTAGCAAATGATTTCTTTTTTTAAAGAAAACACGAGTTTTGATATTAAAAGCAAAAATAAAATCAAGGCTTGGTTAAGAAATATCGCAGCGTCTTATGGTTTTACCATAGGCGAGATGAACTATATATTCTGCGATGACGAATATCTGCTCGGCATCAACCGGCAGTATCTGGGCCACGACTATTACACTGATATAATCACTTTTGACTCCCGCGAGGACCCCGCTTCCAAGCGCCTGGACGGCGACATTTTCATAAGCGTGGACACTGTGCGGGCCAATGGCGAGGAATATGGTGAAGGCTTCGAAAGGGAGATAATGAGGGTGGTGGCCCACGGACTGCTGCACCTTTGCGGCGAGGACGACCTGACGGATGCCCAGCAGAAAAAGATGCGCGCGGCAGAAAACAAGGCGCTCGAGAGATGGTTTACGGCTACGATGTCATAGTTGTCGGCGCTGGGCACGCCGGATGCGAGGCGGCCAGTGCGGCGGCCCGTATGGGGGCGCACACCCTGCTGATAACCATGGATCTGCGCAATAGCGCCCAGATGAGTTGCAATCCGGCCGTCGGCGGCATAGCCAAGGGTCAGATCGTGCGCGAGATAGACGCCCTTGGCGGCTATTCAGGCATAGTGACCGACCGCAGCACCCTGCAGTTCCGCATGCTCAACAAGAGCAAGGGCCCGGCAATGTGGAGCCCGAGGGCGCAGTGCGACAAGACCTTATATACCCTTGAGTGGCGGTCTGTGCTGGAGGCCACGCCCAATCTGGACATGTGGCAGGACACCGTCTCTTCGCTGGTTTTGGAAGGGGGCCGTGTGAAGGGCGTCGTGACCCGTATGGGGACCACATTTTCTGCTGAGGCAGTGGTAATTACCGCCGGCACCTTTCTTGGCGGCAAGCTGTTCATAGGGCAGCAGAGCGCCGATGGCGGCCGCATAGGCGAACTGGCCAGCTACGGCATTGCCGAGCAGCTGAAAAAGGCCGGCATCACCACCGGTCGCATGAAGACCGGCACCCCGCCCCGTATCGACACCCGCAGCATAGATCTGACCTCTTTACAGTTGCAGGAGGGCGACCCCGCTCCGGCGCGCTTCTCTTTCGGCAGCGATCCGTCGGCAATACAGGCCGGCCGGCCGCAGAAGCCCTGCTACATAGTCCACACCAACGAAAAGGTGCACGCCATTCTGCGCAGCGCCTTCGACCAATCGCCGCTGTTTACCGGCAAGATCACCGGCATAGGGCCGCGCTACTGCCCTTCGATAGAAGACAAACTGCGCACCTTTGCCGACAAGACTTCGCACCAGCTCTTCCTGGAGCCGGAAGGCTGGGATACCTGCGAGTATTACCTGCAGGGATTCTCTTCGTCGCTGCCCACCGACACCCAGATAGCCGCGCTGCACGAAATCCCGGGTTTTGAGAAGGTCAAGATTTTCCGCCCGGCGTACGCCGTGGAATACGACTATTTCGACCCCTCGCAGCTGGAGGCCTCGCTGGAGAGCCGCGTGGTGTCAGGCCTCTTTTTGGCCGGGCAGGTCAACGGTACCACCGGCTACGAAGAAGCTGCCGCACAGGGCCTTATGGCCGGCATCAATGCCGTGCTTAAGATACGCGGCAGCGAGCCTTTCGTTCTGCGGCGCGACGAGGCCTACATCGGCGTGCTGATAGACGATCTGATCACCAAAGGCGTGGACGAGCCCTACCGCATGTTCACCTCCCGCGCCGAATACCGCATACTGCTGCGGCAGGACAATGCCGACAGCCGCCTGACGCCCAAGGGGTACAGTCTCGGGCTGATTCCGGAAGAAAGATACGCAGCAATGCAGGCCAAATATGCCGAGGTGGACAGGATAAGGGATATTCTTAGCGAACTTTCGCTCACTCCCGCTGAGGTCAATCCCTATCTGGAGAGTGTCTCAAGCGCGCCCATCGACAGCCGCCGGCGCATCGCCGAGCTCCTCACCCGCCCCGGCGTAGAGCTCCAGCCCCTGCTGGTGGCAGCTTCCGCTTATCCCGAGTGCAGTCAAGAGGTTTTGGAAGATGTTGAAATAGCCGTTAAATACCAGGGCTACATAGAGCGCGAGCGCCGTCTGGCCGATAAAATCCTCCGTCTGGAAAACATCCGCATCCCGGAAGGCTTCGACTTTTCAAAGATTACCGCGCTCAGCATAGAGTGCCGCATCAAACTGGAGCGCTACCGGCCGCGCACCATCGCCCAGGCCTCCCGCATCAGCGGCGTCTCCCCCGCCGACATTTCCGTCCTGCTGGTTTATTTCGGCCGGTAAAGCTTTTCTTACAGAGTTTCCACTGCTATTTTGCGCCTCGTGGAAGTTTTTGGGCGCCACAGGGAGCAGTGGGCTGTGTGCAGCGGGCTAGTCCAGCGGGTAGCTGAAGACGGCGGCGGGGCTGCTGAGGCAGAAAGCGGGGTTGACGGGACGTATCAGTGCCCAGGGGGTTGTCGATTCCGCCCTTAGGGCTTCGCCGGGAGACGGACCGCTTGTCATCTCGAGCGAATTCGAGAGATCTCTTTCCGCGGCAAACTTATAGTGTTTGAGTATGTAGTGCAGCAGCGGGGGGCTCCACTGGAAGTAGTTGCTGCCCAGGCTGCGGTGGCGC
>CACXHG010000097.1 GCA_902767355.1 uncultured Bacteroidia bacterium | reverse complement strand
TCGTCAAGACCCATGTCCTCGGTTTCGGGGATCAGGATGTTGCGCACGTGATAGCCTTTGGGCTGGATGGTGACCAGGCTGGGGTTGTCGGTCTTCTCGTAGTTAATAAGGTAAGAGGCAACGCTCTTGCCGTTATAGGCGCAGGACACGATGTAGTCGCCCGGGTTGATGCCGCGGATTACAAAGTAGCCGTCTTTGATGGTCGTGAAACTATAGGTGCCGGCATCGCCTGTCAGGGTAACTTCAACCCCGGGGATAGTGTGGTCGGCATAGGTGACGGTGCCAACCAGTGTGGCGGTAACGTCCTGTTTCTGGCAGGAAGAAAAACTGAGGGCTGCGAGCGCGCAGAAAGCAATAAGAAGGATCTTTTTCATATTCATTCGGACTTAGCGCAAATTTAGAAATTAATTCCCATTGCTTCCATTATTTTGCGGGGAATTTCGGTGTTGTCGATCTCTCCTGCAAACTTTTCGCTGCCGGCGCCGATTGCATACACGGGCACGCGGTCGCTGGTATGGCTTCCGGTGGTCCAGCCTATGCCGGCCGTCTTGGAAATCTCGGCCTTATTGTTTTCTCCGGACATATAGTTGTCCACGTTGGTGTCGCCGCTGTTTCGCTGGGCATCGAGCATCCCCTTGACCTTTGCCAGGTCGGGCTTGTTGCCGGCAGGTCCGCCGGTTTCGTGGTCTGCAGTCACCACTATCAGAGTATTCTTGGGGTGTTTCTTATAGAAGTCCTTGGCCACCGCAATGGCATCGCTGAAGTCCAGGGTCTCGCCAATCATGCCCGGCAGGTCGTTGCTGTGGGCTGCCCAGTCAATCATGGAGCCCTCTGCCATCATGAAGAAGCCCTTGTCGTTGTCCAGGAAGTCTATGGCGCTGCTCACCAGTTCGGCCAGGGTCAGATCGTCAGGATTGTTGCGCTGGATGCGCTCCAGACGGGTGGGGAACTGGCTCAGAGGGTGGGTGGTGTCGCGCTTCTGGAAGAAGACAATCTTGTCGGCGTCGGCCTTCTTTGCGGCAAGCTCGTCGCGGCCGTAGGCAATGGTGTAGCCTGCAGCCTCGGCCTTTTCAAAGCAACTGGGTTGCTGCTCAAAGGGGCGGTTGAAGTCTCCGCCGCCGAAGAAATCGAAGCCGCTGTCGGCCAGCCGGCTGCCGATCTCATAGTATTTGCCGCGCTGGTCCACACGGCCGTAGAATGCACCGGGAGTGGCGTGGTCTATGCACACGGTGGCCATCACGCCCACCTTGTAGCCTGCGTCGTGCAGCTTGTAGGCGATGCTGGGAATGGTGTCGCCCTCTGGCGATATGCACAGGGCGCCGTTGTTGTATTTAAAGCCTGAAGACAGGGCGCTGCCGCCGGCTGCGGAGTCGGTGGTCTGATGGTCGGCGGAATAGGTGGATGCCGCACCCAGCACCGGGAAATCGGAGAAGGAGAGCTGACCCATGCCGATCTGGCCGGCTTCTGCCTGAGACAGATAGGATTCGGTCACAGAGAGGCAGCCGAAGCCCATGCCGTCGCCGATAAAGAGGAATACATATTTTGCCTTGGGGGCCGTGTTGCAGGCAGCCAAGGCAAATATTGCCAGCGCTGCAAGAATAATCAATCTAAACTTTTTCATTTGTGATGCTTTTTTAAAAGAAATGGGCGACAATTCTGCATCGCCACCCATTTCTTCTTGAATATCTTTCAGAAGCCTATTCAACTGCGTTTGCGCCGTAAAGGATCTTGAGCGCGTTGCAGCGGCGAAGCTCCTGCTTGATGTCGGTGATGATACCCATGCGGGTGTCTTTGTCAGCCTTGATGTTGACGGTCATGAACGGACGGTCCTGCTCGCTCAGGTTCTCACGCTCGGCTGCGACGAAATCGCGGATTTCATCTACAGTGCGGAAAGAGTCGTTGAGCTGGATGCGGCTGTCTGTGCCATATTTGCCCTGATACTTCTTCAGAGGTGTACCAACGTAGATATAAGACGAAAGGTCCTTGCGCTCCAGCTTGGAGATTTCGCTGGCTGCCGGCAGGTTTACCGAAACCATGTGCTCTGTCTGACGCATGGTCGTGGTGACCATGAAGAACAGCAGGATCATGAACACGATGTCAGGCAGTGAGCCGGTCGAGATGGCGGGCATTGTCTTTTTTCCACTTTTCTTGAATGTAGCCATACTTTAACCTCCTATTTCTGAAGTTTGGTGTCCTTAGGCTCGGCCTCCGAAATCTGCTGGGGAATGCACTTGCGCACGATTTTCTGCTTGTCGTCGTCGAGCTGTGCATAAGCTTTTCCATAGTTAGCCTTGGAAAACTCGTCGCGGATTTCGTTGATGGCCTTGACCAGTTCGTTCTGCACGGCGATATACTTGCTGTATGTCGTACCGCGGTCGTTCTGTAACGAGATCACACCTTTGGAAACGGGATAGGGGCCGAAGCCTTCGATGTCCTTTACGACCTTCTCCGGGAGGTTGGGGTCGTCCATCGGGTTGGTGAGGAACGTTACGATCTTATCTTTCAATTGACTGACATCTATAGGTTCATCCCCGGCAAATACACGGTCGTTGACGTTGATCTTCACGATGACAATGTTGCGGCGGTTGACCTTTTCGTTCTCCAGCTTAATGTTCTCGTCGGGCATAGGCGGGAGACGGCGGGGGAGACCCTTTTCCTGGTCCATCGTCGTAACCATCAGGAAGAATATCAACGCAATGAAAGCGATGTCGGCCATTGAGCTTCCATTTATTTCGGGAGTCTTTTTTGATGCCATTGTACTTTCTTATTAACGATTCTTGATAGCGTTGCTGATGGCAGACCAGATGATAGCCACGATAGAGGCAGCCACCATCGCATAGGTCACGTACAGGGCAGCGTCTGAGAATTTTGATACCTTCGGTGTATATTCAGCGTTGGTCGCAACCTCTCCGCCGGGAGCCAGCAGCCAGCAGGCGGCTACCAGCGCGCAGGCACCGACAATCAGCAGCAGGAACGTAACCAAACTCTTCTTGGATTTGCTTACGTCCCTCAGCAGGAATGCCAGAACCAACAGCAGCGAGATACCCACCAGGACATAGGCCCAGATAATATAGGTATCTATGATAGGATCGCTCGCGGTACTGTGCGGCAGGAGGAAGAAAACAACCAGCAATATCGCAGAGAGTCCCAGAAGGATCCATTTTAAATATTTAGCCAGTTTCATTGTTTTGTTGTTTTCAATTGTTAATAATACTACCCTTCAATCCGGATTATTTCTGATGCTTTACCAGCAGGTCCACGAAGCTGATGGAAGCGTCCTCCATCTGAGCCACGATGGTGTCGATCTTGGAAATAAGGTAGTTATAGAACAACTGAAGGATGATGGCAACAACCAGACCGCCGACGGTGGTGATAAGGGCGACTTTCATACCGCCTGCTACCAGGTTCGGGGAGATATCACCTGCAACCTCGATGGCGTCGAATGCCTGGATCAGACCGATCACAGTACCGAGGAATCCGAGCATAGGTGCGATACCGATGAAGAGGGAAATCCAGCTGAGGCCCTTCTCGAGCTGAGCCATCTGAACGGAACCATAGGAAGTAACGGCCTTCTCTACGTTCTCAACGCCCTGGTCCATACGGATAAGACCCTGATAGAAAATGCTTGCCACAGGGCCGCGGGTGTTGCGGCATACGTCTTTAGCTTTCTCTACATCGCCTTTCTTGAGAGCGTCCTCTACCTGACCGAGGAGTTTGTTGGTGTTGGTCTGTGCGAGGTTGAGGGTGATGATTCTCTCGATAGCGATGGCAAGACCGAGGATGAGGCAGATGAGCACCAGGGCCATGAAGCCTGCACCACCTTCGATGAATTTAGCCTTGAGCTGCTGGTGAAGGGGCTGGTCTGTACCGGTAGCCTCGAAGGGGTTAACGGGAGCGGCTTCCTGTGCGGGAGCGACTGCATCGTCCTCCAGAGTCTGCTCTGTTGCCTGAGGCTCGTCCTGAGCTTTGGCTGACTGGAAAGCAGTGAAAGTCATAAGACCTGCTACTGCCAAAAACATGAAAACTTTTTTCATAGGTTTTTAATTAATGATAATATAGTTTTTGCGTTGTTTGCAATAATGTGGTGCAAGTTAAGATTATTTTTTCAAAAATCGAAATAAATTCGTCGCAGATTGCGTAGTCACCCGGTTGACTGTCTCAAAATCAAGGCCCTTGACCTGGGCGATTTTTTCTGCTACATAGCGTATATATGCGCTCTCGTTGCGCTTGCCGCGGTAGGGTACAGGGGTCAGATAGGGTGCGTCGGTTTCAAGCAGGATGTCCTCCAGCGGCACCTTCTCCAGCGCCGCGGCCACGTGTGCGTTTTTGAAAGTCACCACCCCGCCGATGCCGATTTTAAAATCGCCGGCGCGCTTGATCTGATTGTATGTCTCCCAGCTGCCGGTGAAGGCGTGGAACACCCCGCGCAGCGGCTTGGCCACCTCTTTGATGCAGGCGAAAATCTCTTCCATTGCCTCGCGGGCGTGGATGATCACCGGCAGGTCCTTTTCGAAAGCGAGCTCCAGCTGGGCGCAGAATACCTCGCGCTGCTGCTCCAGGAACTCCTTGCTCCAGTAAAGATCCATGCCTATCTCGCCGATGGCAACCCACTGGCGGTCGCCGAAATGGTCCCAGACGAACTGCAGCTGCTCGCGCCAGTTTTCCTTCACCTCGGTGGGGTGCAGGCCCGTCGCCGGCCAGGCAAAGTCGCCCAGGACATCGCTGCAGTGCAGCATCCTGTCGTAGCAGCCCGAGTCGATCCCGGGCATCACAATCCTCTCCACTCCGGCCGCCTTGGCCCGCGCTACCACCTGCTCGAAATCGGCGTCGTAGGCCTCGTCGTAAATGTGCGAATGCGTGTCAATCATAACAAAAGGCGAAATTAATCATTTCACGAAATATTTGTTGCCGGAAGATATGGAGATTGCCCCGGCGAGTTCCATTTCCAGCATGGGGAGGGCCAGCTGCTGCAGCTGCGCGCCGACGCCGGCAGCTATGTCGGCCATGTCGGACTCGGGATGAGCGCGTAGCCAGCCCAGGATTTTGGCTTTCAGCGGGTCGCCCGATGCCGGGCCGTCGTAGCTCAGCGGCAGGCGGCCGCCATCCTGGTCCCAG
>CACXHG010000096.1 GCA_902767355.1 uncultured Bacteroidia bacterium | reverse complement strand
TATCTGGTGCCCGCCGGATGTGCTGAAGATAATCCGCGAGGATATCCAGCTGGGCGGCGGCAATTTCAGGCAGATCCTATCGGAGGCTGACCCGCGCCTGAGCATCGACACCCAAGGCGCCCTGAAGCGGGTCCCCGCCCCTTTCCCTTCAGACACGCCCGACGCTCCATATTATAAACTGAAGGCTTTCTGCCTCTGTTACGCTCCCGACGACAGCTTTATCACATCCAGGAACCTCGCCTCTCGCCTTGTGGACATCTTCCGCACGACCAAACCGTTTCTGGACTTCATCAACAGGGCCATCGACTTTTCCCGCGAAGAGAATAAGTCATATTTCGGCGGCCCGGCGTTCTGACAGCGGTGGCCGCTGCCCGGACTCATCGAGCCTGGACTCAATCTTATTCAGGGTATCGAAAAAGCGCTGCGTCGCCACGGCGGACCCGTTTACAAAACCCCTTGGGGTCGTGGACACCGGCATTTCCCAGGACGTCACGGCAAGCGGCGGATTAAACCAGCCGGATGGCGTTGATGTTGCGGCCGCAGGCGGGACCGTCGCGGCGGGCGGAGTACCAGGCCGGGTCGGCGAAGGTGTCGATGCCGCAGGCGTAGATGTTCTGCGGTTGCAGGCCGGCTTCCAGCAGAAGCCATCTGTTGGCTCCGAAGAGGTCTATGTGCCAACCGCCGGTCATTGGCCGGCCGTCGCCGGGGCCGCGCCAGGAGGACACTGATTCCATAGGGAAGCCGGCCGCAGCGAATTTGGCGACGACCTCCTCCCCGACCTGAAAACTATCGGGACCTATTGCCGGGCCTATGGCGGAGCGCATGTCCGAAGGCCGGCAGCCGAAACGCGAGCACATCAAAGAGATTGTCTTCCGGCTGATATGCAGCACCGTCCCCTTCCAGCCGGCGTGCACGGCGGCCACTACGCGGGCCACGGGGTCATAGAGCAGCACGGGCACGCAGTCGGCGGTGCGCACGCCTATCGCAACGCCGCTCAGCGCTGTCACGAAGGCGTCGTAGCCTTCGAGGTCCTGCCGCGTCATGTCGGGCCGGTCTATCACGGCCACACGGCAGTCGTGGACCTGATGGCCCTGAATCACGGGGTATGGGAGCGAAGCATCCCGCCCAAACGAGCAAGCCTCGGCTCCACGCCCCAAATCGTATCGCAAAAAGTTATCTTCCACTTACTTTTCCCTTGAGAGTATAGCTGCCGCTGGCAAGGGTTTCCTCGCGCACAGAGTCTCCGTCCGGCACATATACTTTGGCTGTAGTGCCCACAGGGACAGTGCACTTGAGGGTGAAGGCGCCGCCGGCGGCCACTTTCCAGTGGATATTGATGCGGCCGTAAGGGCTGTCCTTGTGGAATTTGACCCAGTCGAGGCCATCCACCACAGTGGGCCGGATTTCGAAAGTGCGGTAGCCGGGAGAAGTCGGCTCCAGGCCGGCCAGGTCGCGGTAGAACCAGCGTATGCCGCCGCCCATGAAGGGGATGTTGCGCGAGAAGACACCGTCCCACTGCTCCCAGAAGGTCACGGCCCCCTGCTCTATCCACCAGCCGATGCTGGGCTGGTCTTTCTTGTTGATGATTTCCCAGGCCAGGTCGGCGCGGCCGTGTTTGATCAGGGTCTCGCACAGATAGCGCCAGCCGACGAAGCCTACGTGCAGGTGATTGCCGCATTCGGCGATATTGGCCACAAGGGCATCGAGGGCTTTCTGCTCCCGCTCCGGCGACATGCCACCCATCACCAGGGCCCACATATTGCTGCCCCATTTGCCATAGGACTGGGTGGAGTCATTCCAGAAATAACGGTGGAAAGCGGCGGAAGTGGTATCGCGAAGGGCGCTGAAATACTCCACATCGGAGGTCTTGCCCAGAAGCTTGGCGGCCTCGGCCGTGATGCGGGCGCAGTTCCATAGGAAGAACGTGTGTACCAGGGCTTTGGAGGGGATGTCCCAGGGCGCGTTCCACTCGCCCAGATCCATAAAGTAGCGGCCGGTGCGGCTCTCCATAATCTTGGTGGCGGGATCGACCCAGCTGAGCATCCAGCGCGTGTGGGCGGCCATGGCATCGTAGCACTCGGCTATGGCGCGCTCGTCGCCATACTCCTGCCAGAATTCGTAGGGGATCACATTCATGGCAGAGCCGAAAGCCACTCCACCGCCGGCCTCGGGCTGCCAGGGTGCGGAATTGCACACATAGCCGTCAGGCTTTTGAGCCTCACGCAGATCGCGCAGCCATTTGTAGTAAAATGCGCCGGCATCCATGGTGGTCATCACCGTGGGACCCACAGCCTGCCCGTCGCCGGTGTAGCCTATGCGCTCGCGGTGAGGGGTGTCGGTGGGAATATTGCCGTGCATATTGTCCAGCTGGGTACGCCGCCATATCTTATCCATGTAATTGAGCATCTGATTGGAGCACTCAAAGCTTGTCGCCTGCCTGATGTCAGAATTGACGGCCTGCGCACGGATCTGGTCGGGGCGGATATCGTCCAGGCCAAAGATCTCGACCTGCTGGAAGGCGTAATATTCGAAGCGCGGATGCCAGCTCTCGCTGCCGGTGCCCTTGGCTATGTAGGTCATGGCGCTGACCACCTTCTCCGCAGCATTATAGTCTTCGGTCAGGTTGTGGATAGTGACCTTATGGCCCGCCTCAAGGTCCAGGTCCCGGAGTTCGATCCAACCGGAAATGTACTCCGGAAATGTTACTATGATGGAGCCGGTAGAATCAACTTTTTGAATATCGGTGGGCTCATAGGTGGCGGTGATGCGGTCCGGAAGTCCCATCTGCGCATAGAGTTCTCCCTCCGGGGCTTTCTTCTCCACTGCAAAGGACCATGAGGAATCGTCGTAGCCGGGTTCACTCCAGCCTTCGTGCTCCAGGCGGGCATCATACACCTCGCCAAAATAGAGCTGGTCGAACACTATGGCGCTCTTTTCTATTCGCCAGGAAGGATCGGTGGCAATAACGTCCTGGCTGCCGTCGGCGTAGCGCAGCACTATCTGGCCGAACAGCTTGGGCACGCCGTAGCCCATCACGAAGCGGCGGAACACCAAGTCATAGTAGCCATTGCCAAGGATAGCGCCCACGGCGTTGCGCCCTGGCCGGATATAATCTTTCAGGTCGTAGCTCACATAGGCCACGCTGTAGCCGTTGAAAGGATCCGGAATCGGCAGCAGGCGCTCATCCAGCTTCTCGCGATAGCCGTAGTTGGACTGGTTGGGTACCAGATATTCGTCGCCCATGCGGCTGCCGTTCACATACAGTTCGAAATAGCCGAGGCCGGTGCCGTAAAAGCGGGCCGAAACCAGCTCTTTGTCCACGTCGAACTCGCGGCGAAGCAGCGGAGCCGCTTGCACCAGGGTATCCAGGTCGTAGTCATAGGAGTTCTCGCCCTGCCATGGCGCGCCTATCCACTGGCACTGCCAGAGAGGCTGCGCGAGCATACCGGTGTGGAAATGACACTTTTCGCTCCATTCGGACCACTTGCCTCCGGCGCAGTGAACGCGTACCTGCCACCAATAGTCGCGGCAAGGTTCCAATGCCGGTCCGGCATAGGTCACCAGCACCGATTCCGGGCCGGACACCTCTCCCGAATCCCAGTAAGCGGCGTCCGTGCCTGCATACACTCTCAATTGATAAGCATCCTGGGCCGCACCCTGCAGGCGGGAGGTATTAATCCAGCTGAACCTGGGCGATGATACGTCTGTAAAGGCATCTTCATGGTATTCGGTAGTGAGCCTGGTCGGCTTGAGCGTTGGCGTGCAGCCTGCCAGCATCAGGGCCAGGACTATGGCCGGAACTATCCTTTTCATATTATGTTATTTAAATTTGACTTTGCCGGTAAGAGTATAGCTGCCGCTGGCAAGGGTTTCCTCGCGTACAGAGTCGCCATCGGGCACATATACTTTGGCCGTAGCGCCCACGGGGACAGTACACTTGAGGGTGAAAGCACCGCCGGCAGCCACCTTCCAGTCGATATTGATACGGCCGTAGGGGCAGTCCTTGTGGAATTTGACCCAGTCGAGGCCAGCGACCACAGTGGGCCTGATTTCGAAAGTGCGGTAGCCGGGAGAAGTCGGCTCCAGGCCTGCCAGGTCGCGGTAGAACCAGAGTATGCCGCCGCCCATGAAAGGGTGGTTGTGAGAGAAATCGCCGTTCCACTGCTCCCAGGTGGTCGTAGCCCCCTGCTCTATCCACCAGCCGAAACTGGGATAATCCTTCTTGTTGATGATCTCGTATGCAAGGTCGGCATGGCCGTGCTTGACCAGCATTTCGCACAGATAGCGGAAGCCCACAAAGCCGGTGTTCAGGTGGTTATCTTTCTCTGCGATATTGGCCACGAGCGCATTCACCACTTTGGCCTCGCGCTCGGCGGGCACTCCCATGGCCAGGGCGAAGACATTGCTGCCGTCCTTGCCGTACGAGCCGGTGGCGGGGTCGTAAAACTCCTTGTGGAAAGCCTCGGCGGTGCGGTCGCGCAGAGCCGTGAAATAATCGTAATTTGCCGCGTCGCCCATAATTGCCGCAGCCTGCGCAGTCTTGTCGGCGCAAGCCCAGAGGAACCAAGTGTGTACCAGGGCGTTAGAAGGCAGGCCATAGGCAGGAACCCACTCGCCCAGGTCCATGAAGTAGCGGCCGCTGCGGCTCTCCATTATGCCGGTGGCGGGGTCCACCCACTTTTCCATCCAGCGGGTCTGGTCCATCATGGGCTTGTAGCATTCGCGCAGCAGACGCTCGTCGCCGTACTGCCAGTAGAAATCGGTAGGTATGAAATTTATGGCCGCGCCCCAGGGGATGCCGCCGCCGGCTTCGGGCTGCCAGGGAGCGGAGTTGGCCACATAGCCGTCCGGCTTCTGAGCCTCGCGCAGGTCGCGTATCCACTTGTTGTAGAAACTCTCGGCCGCCATAGTTGTCATGGTGGTGGGGCCCACGGCCTGGGCATCGCCGGTGTAGCCTATGCGCTCGCGGTGCGGGCAGTCGGTGGGCACGCCGCCGTGCATATTGTCCAGCATGCTGCGGCGCCATATCTTGTCTATCTTGTTGATCAGGACATTGGAGGTTTCGAAAGAGGTGGACTGCTCCACGTCGGAATTCACGGCCCAGGCCTCTATCTGAGACGCCTGCAGCGCATCCAGTCCGGCGATGTCAACCTGCGAGAACACATACCACTCGAAGCGCGGATGATAGGACTCTTTGCCGGAACCTTTGGCGGTGTATATAGTGCACTGCTGCAGCGATTCGTTTATATAGCCGACGGTCACCTTCTGACCTTCCTTGAGATTGAGGTTCTTGAGCGCCACCCAGCCGGAAATCTCTTCCGGGAAGGACACCCTGAAAACACCCGTAGAGTCTATTTTTTCTATGCTTATAGGCTTGTATGTGGCGGTTACGCGGTCACAAGGGCCCATCTGGGCCACCAGTTCGCCTTCCGGAACCCGCTTGAGCACAGCCGTTTCCCAGGCCGAATCGTCGTAGCCGACCTTGCTCCAGCCTTCGTGTTCGGCGCGGGCGTCGTACTGCTCGCCTATATACATCTGGTCGAAGGTGATGGCGCTTTTTGCCACCTTCCAGCTGGGGTCGCTGGCAATCACCTCGCGCGTGCCGTCTTCGTAGCGGATAAGTATCTGGCCGAAGAATTTAGGCACGCCGTAACCCATCACGAAGCGGCGGAACACCAAATCGTAGAAGCCGTTGCCCAGGATGGCGCCAACGGCGTTGCGACCCTGAACGAGCATATCCTTGACATCGTAACTCACATAGGCCACGCTATAGCCGTTGAAGGGGTCCGGCACGGGAATCAGCCGCTCTTCGAGCTTTTCCCGATAGCCGTAATTCGTCTCGTTGGGCACCAGATAGTCGTCTGATACCCTGCGGCCGTTGAGGTAGAGTTCGAAATAGCCCAGGCCGGTGCCGTAGAAGCGGGCGGTCTTGACGGCTTTCGTGATCTCGAACTCCTTGCGCAGCAGCGGCGCCGGGGCTACATCTTCGCTACGGTCATAATCGTAGGACTCTTCGCCCTGCCAGGGCGCGCCTATCCACTGCGCCTGCCAAAGCGAAGGCAGCAGCACTCCGGTGTGGAAATGACAGGGCTCGCTCCAGGCAGAAACCTCGCCTTTTTCGTCGCGGACCTGAACCTGCCACCAATAGTCGGTGCACGGTTCCAGCGCCTTGCCGCGATAGGGCACCAGCACCGACTCGTTCTTTATGACGATGCCGGAATCCCAGTACACAGCCTCGGGATTGGACCGGTCCTTGAACACGCGGATGCGGTAGGAGGACTGGGCGGCGCCGTTAACCTTGGCGGTATTGATCCAGGAAAAGCGCGGCGCCGCCTCGTCTATGAAGGCGTCAGTCTTATACTCGGTGGTGAGGTTGGAGGGCTTGATGCTGGAAGAAGACCCTGCGGTGCAAGCCGCCAGCAAAAAAGCGACTGCAGAGAGAAGAAAAACTTTTTTCATTATGTGTAATATCTTGATTCAAAAGGGTGCCCAAAGTTAGTAAAAATGCATACATTTGCCATTGCTATGATAACTTTTGCTATTTGTATCACCCTCTTGATACTGGGTTACGTATTCTACGGCAAATTCGTAGAGAAAAAGTTGATCGCCGCCAATCCAAACCGCAAGACCCCGGCCCAGGTATGTGCCGACGGCGTTGACTATAAAGAACTCAAGCCCTGGCGCGTATTCATCATCCAATTTCTGAACATAGCCGGCCTGGGGCCCATTTTCGGAGCCATCCTGGGAGCAGCCTACGGACCGTTGGCCTATGTCTGGATTGTTTTCGGCTGTATCTTTATGGGCGCAGTCCACGATTATTTCTCCGGTATGATGTCCATGCGCCGCGGTGGACGCGGTATTCCCACCGTCATCGGGCTGTACCTTGGCAGCAATGTCCGCAAGGTAATGAATGTCTTCACCGCCATTCTGCTCATAGGCATAGGCTGCTCTTTTGTGACCGGACCAGCCGATCTGCTGAATACAATCGCCCCTGCCGGCAAGCTTTTCTGGGTTGTCATAATCTTTGTTTATTACATTCTGGCCACGCTGGTGCCCATAGACAAGATTATCGGCAGGTTCTATCCCTATCTTGGAGCCGTACTGCTGTTTATGGCCGTAGCCATAGGTTGCTCCCTTATAGTCAAGGGCCTTAACGGCAGCATTACCCTCACCGAGCTCACCTTAGACAATATGCGCAACTTCCATAGCAATCCCGAGCGATACCATCTGTTCCCGATGCTGTTCATTGTGATTTCCTGCGGCGCAATATCCGGATTCCACAGCACCCAGAGCCCGATTATGGCTCGCTGCCTCGGCAATGAGAAATATGGCCGCCCCATATTCTACGGCGCGATGATATGCGAAGGTATCGTGGCCACCATCTGGGCCACCGCAGCTATGGCTTATACCGGCGGGCCGGAAGGTCTGAACGCCGCAGCTGCGGCTGGCAAGACACCGGCTATACTCGTCAACCTCATCTGCAAGGACTGGCTGGGCACAGTCGGCGCAATCGTGGCCATCCTGGGCGTGATTGCCTGCCCTATCACCTCCGGAGACACCGCTTTCCGCAGCCTGCGGCTGATTATTGCAGATGCTTTCAATATAGACCAGAAACCCATCAAAAACCGGATACTTCTGGCCTTACCGATATTTGTCGTGGCCGTGCTGGTGTGCACTTTCGATTTTTCCACAATCTGGAATTATGTGGGAATATCAAATCAGATACTTGCAGCCATAGTGCTCTGGACGGCAACCAGATATCTCTACCGCAAGGGCAACAGTCCGCTGTACACCGCCATACCGGCCTGCTTTCTGACATACGTATGCGCCTGCTACTTTATGGTGGCGCCCTACAAGGCGGGAGGCCTGCAACTGCCAATGACTGCCGGCCACATAGTTGCAGCCATCGCCACAATTGCCATAACCCTTGTATTTATGTACTACAGCACGCTCCCTAAGCGCAGCGCACAAAGACGCAAAAAAATCCTTTGACACACGGTATGGACGAAAGCCTCAACCTTGTCAGGGACCTGGCCCTCATTTTTATCTCAGCCGGCATTACCACGCTCATTTTCAGGGCGCTTAAGCAGCCGCTGATATTGGGTTACATTGTCGCCGGGTTTCTGGTCGGACCACACTTCGGCCTGTTTCCGGGACTTACTCATCCCGACACTGTAGAGCAGTGGTCGGAGATAGGTATAATTTTCCTGCTCTTCGCTCTCGGCCTCGAATTCAGCTTCAAAAAACTTTTGAAGGTGGGCAGCAGTGCCCTTATCACCGCCGGGACCATCTTTGCCGGAATGTTTGTCACCGGGCTGGCCCTGGGCGGGGCGATGGGCTTTACCCACATGGAACGCATATTCCTGGGCGGAATGCTTTCTATGAGTTCCACCACCATCATT
>CACXHG010000095.1 GCA_902767355.1 uncultured Bacteroidia bacterium | reverse complement strand
CGCCAGCCCGAGTTCACCCAGATCGACTGCGAGATGAGCTTCGTGGAGCAGGAAGACGTGCTGAACACCTTCGAGGGCATGATGCGCACCCTGTTCAAGAATGTGGTGGGAGTGGAGATTGCCAACCCCATCCCCCGCATCAGCTGGTACGACGCCATGGACCGCTTCGGCAGCGACAAGCCCGACATCCGCTTCGGCATGGAAATCCACGAGATATCCCCGCTGGTACAGGGTCACGGCTTCAGCGTGTTCGACAGCGTGGAGTATGTGGGCGCGATTGCAGTCCCCGGCGCAGCCGAATATACCCGCAAGCAGACCGACGAGCTCACCGAATGGGTAAAACGCCCTCAGGTGGGAGCCAAGGGCCTGGTTTACATCAAACTCAACGCCGACGGCAGCATCAAGAGCTCCGTGGATAAATTCTATACCCCCGAGCAGCTTCAGGCCGTGGCCGACGCCATGGGCGCCGCCAAGGGCGACCTGATCCTGGTGCTCTGCGGGCCCAAACGCAAGACCCAGACCATGCTGGGCGTGCTGCGTATAGAGATGGGCAACCGCCTGGGCCTTCGCAAGCCCACCGAGTTTGCGCCCCTCTGGGTAGTGGACTTCCCGCTGCTGGAGTGGAGCGAAGAGGACGGCCGCTTCTATGCGATGCACCACCCCTTCACCGCCCCCAAGCCGGAGCACATGGAGCTGTTCTACAGCGACCGCAAAGAAGATCTGGAGAAGGTCTGCGCCAACGCCTACGACTTTGTGCTCAACGGCACCGAGCTGGGCGGCGGCAGCATCCGTATCCATCAGGCCGACGTGCAGCAGCGCATGTTCCAGGTGCTGGGCATCAGCAAAGAGGACGCCGACTATAAGTTCGGCTTCATCATCAACGCCTTCAAATTCGGCGCCCCGCCTCACGGAGGTCTGGCCTTCGGTTTCGACCGCGTCTGCGCCCTGTTCGGCGGCCAGGAGACCATACGCGACTTCATCGCCTTCCCCAAGAACAACATGGGCCGCGACGTGATGATCGACTCCCCCAGCCGCATCGACCAGGTCCAGATGGACGAACTCTATCTGCAAAGCACAGCCCCCGAGGCCAAAGAATAAATGAAAGAGCGCGTTCTGGAAATACTCTCGGGCGTGATGCATCCGGCCGAGGGCCGCGACATCGTCGCGCTTGGGATGGTGGAGAACCTGCAGGCGGACGGCGACAACATCAAGTTCAATCTGGTCTTCCCCCGCAGGGACCCGTTGGCAGCCAGCATCAAAGAAGCCTGCCGCGAGGCTCTGCAGGCGGCCTTCCCAAATGCACGCATCTCCATTCTGGAACTTGTGCGCAGCACGCCCGCATCCAAAAAAGTTGCCCTTGACCCCGACCTGGAGAACCTCTCTCAGGTGGGCAGCGTGATAGCCATCGCCAGCGGCAAGGGCGGCGTGGGCAAGTCTATGGTGGCGGTGAACCTGGCCATCACACTGGCCCGCAAGGGCTATCGGGTGGGCCTTGCCGACGCCGACATCTACGGCCCGTCCATCCCCAAGATGACGGCCACGGAAGGCGTGCAGCCCGAAGCGGAGATCGACGGCGAGAAACAGACCATCATTCCGGTAGAGAAATATGGCGTCAAATGGATGTCCATCGGCTATTTCGCCCGGAGGGAACAGGCCCTGGTATGGCGCGGCCCGATGGCCAGCAATGCCCTCAAGCAGATGATCTTGCAGGTTGGCTGGGGCGAGCTGGACTACCTGCTCATTGACCTGCCTCCGGGCACCGGCGACATACAGCTCACGCTGGTCAGCGAAGTTCCCCTGGACGGCGTGATCGTGGTCACAACCCCCCAGAAAGTGGCGCTCGCCGACGTGGAAAAGAGCATCGACATGTTCCTCAACCCCAAGATAGACAAGCACATATTCGGCATCATAGAGAATATGGCCTGGTTCACTCCCGAGGAGTATCCCGACCACAAATACTACATCTTCGGTCGCGGCGGCGCCGAGGAGTTGGCCGACAAGTACAACCTGCCCCTGCTGGCCCAAATTCCGCTGGTGGCCTCAATCAGCAGCGACGGCGACAGCGGCACCCCCGCCGCTCTGCACGACGGGCCGGTTTTTGACGCATTGAGCGAAATATTTTGATATTTTTGGAATAACTTCTATATTTGCAGTCCAAATCACTGAGATATGGTGTAATGGTAGCACTAGAGATTCTGGCTCTCTCAGTTCGGGTTCGAGTCCTGATATCTCAACAAAGTCCCTCACGCATTCCGCGTGGGGGTTTTTGTTTATTTAGCCCAGGCTGGCTGTGAGCAGAATGAAATCCTCCACGCCCAGCTGCTCGGGGCGCAGGCCGGCGAACTGAGGCGGGACGCTGTCAGTGAGGGTCTTGAGGCTGTTGCGCAGGGTCTTGCGACGCTGCCCGAAGGCTGCCTTTACCACCTGCTTGAAAAGTATAGGGTCGCAACCCAGCTCTGTGCGGCCGTTGCGGTGCAGGCGTATCACCGCCGACTTGACTTTCGGCGGCGGAATAAACTCGTTTTCGCCCACGGTAAAAAGGTATTCTATGTCGTACCAGGCCTGCAGCAGCACCGAGAGTATGCCGTAGCTCTTGTTGCCGGGGCCGGACGCCAGCCGCTCGGCGACCTCCTTTTGCAGCATCCCTACCACCTGCGGCACTATATCCTTATTGTCCAGCACTTTAAAGAAAATCTGCGAAGAGATGTTGTAAGGGAAATTGCCGATTATGGCAATGTCGCCTTCTGCAAATATCTTGCGCAGGTCGCTCTTAAGAAAGTCGGCCTGATAGAGATTGGGCATGATGGCCGGCAGGTTTTCGCGCAGGTAATCTATAGATTCCCCGTCTATCTCTATGCCCTTGAGGCAGATGTCGTTGCGGCAGAGCAGATGGCGGGTGAGCGCGCCGGTGCCGCAGCCTACTTCCAGAGTGTTCATCGGCCGTCCCGGCCCACCGCCCTCACACAGAAGCGCATTGGCGATGCGGCGGGCGATGCCGTCGTTGGCAAGAAAATGCTGTCCGAGATTCTTTTTTGGTTTTACGCGGGTCGTCATAGTGCAAAGATAAGCGAAATTTGGCTACATTTGTAATCTATGGCAGCGGACAAGAACACACCCCTGATGCAGCAGTACTACGAGATCAAGTCGCAGTACCCCGACAGCATTCTGTTCTACCGCGTCGGCGACTTTTACGAGACCTTTGCCGACGACGCCGTGGTTGTGAGCAAGGTGCTAGGCCTGGTGCTCACCCGCAAAGCCAGCGGTTCCGGCAGCTACACCAACCTGGCCGGGGTGCCGCATCACGCCATAGACATCTATCTGCCCAAGATGGTCGCCGCGGGCTACAAGGTGGCCATCTGCGACCAGCTGGAGGACCCCAAGCTGACCAAGAAGCTGGTCAAGCGCGGCGTGACCGAGCTGGTCACACCAGGCGTGAACTACAACGAGGCGCTGCTCAGCGCCGAGCGCAACAACTGGCTCTGCGCGCTCCATTTCGAAAAGGACATGGCCGGAGCGGCCTTCCTGGACATCTCCACCGGTGAGTTCCGCGCCGCCCAGGGCAGCCTGGACTTCATGGACATGCTGCTGGCGGACTTCTCTCCCAAGGAAATCCTGCTGCAGCGCGGCTTCGAAGACGGTTTTCGCGCCCGTTACAAAGACAAGGTTTATATCACCCCACTCGAAGGCTGGGCCTTTGTCTATCACACCGCCTATAAAAAGCTTGTAAATCAGTTTAATACCGACTCCCTCAAAGGCTTCGGCGTGGAGGATATGCCGTTGGCTGTGACTGCCGCCGGCGCCGTGTTGGCCTATCTGGAACTCACAGAGCACAAGGATATTGCGCACATACGCTCGCTGGGGCGCATAGACCGCAGCGAATTCATGTGGATAGACCGCTTCACCAGCCGTGCGCTGGAGATTCTCAGCCCCATGTCCGCCGCCGACGGAGCCGCCCTTATCAACATCCTTGACGAGTGCCGCTCCCCTATGGGCTCCCGCTGCCTGAGGCAGTGGCTGGCCATGCCGCTTAAAAAGCCGGAGTCCATAAAAATGCGCGCAGATGCGGTGCAGGCATTCTACGACGATGCCCCCACCTGCGACGCCATTCGCGAAGACATAGCCCAGGTCGGTGACCTCGAGAGGATAGTTTCCCGCGCCGCCGCCGGCAAAATCCTGCCGCGCGAGGTGCTCCAGCTGGGCCGCGGCCTGGAAAAAATAGCTTCCATAACAGAGCGCGGCCGCAATATCGCCGCCATAGGTCGCTACATCGGCCGCCTGAACGCCCTTAGCAGCCTTTCCGGGGCCATCGCCGCCACCATCAAGGCCGACACTGCGCAGCAGATCGGCAAGGGCGAGGTGGTTTGCAGCGGCGTGGACGCCAGCCTCGACGAATACCGCAACATCCTGGCCAACAGCAAGCAGATCCTGCTGGACATACAGCAGCGCGAGCGCGACGCCACCGGCATAGCCTCGCTCAAGGTGAGCTACAACAACGTGTTCGGCTACTATCTGGAGGTGCGCAACACCTACAAAGATCTCGTGCCCCCGGACTGGATACGCAAGCAGACCCTGGTTGGAGCCGAGCGCTACATCACCGCAGAACTCAAGCAATACGAAGAGAAGATTCTGGTGGCCCAGGACCAGATCGTGGCCATTGAAGCCTCTATATATAACAATCTGGTGCAGCAGTTGCAGCAGAACATAGCCGCCATCCAGCAAAATGCCGCCGCCGTGAGCGAGCTGGACTGCCTGTCGGCCTTTGCCTTCACCGCCCACAAACGGGGATACTGCCGCCCCACGGTGGACGATTCCCTGCAGATAGACATCAAGCAGGGCCGGCATCCTGTGATAGAAGCCCTTATGGGCGAGGGCGAAGAATATGTCGCCAACGACGTCTTTCTGGACAACGACAGCCAGCAGATCATAATCCTCACCGGCCCGAACATGGCCGGTAAGTCGGCCCTGCTGCGGCAGACGGCACTCATAGTGCTCATGGCCCAGATAGGCAGCTTCGTGCCGGCCGCAAGCGCCCGCATAGGCTATGTGGACAAGCTGTTCACCCGCGTGGGCGCCTCCGACAATATCTCCCGGGGCGAATCCACCTTCATGGTGGAGATGACCGAGAGCGCCACCATACTCAACAACCTTTCGCAGCGCTCGCTGCTGCTGCTGGACGAGATCGGCCGCGGCACCAGCACCTACGATGGCATGTCAATCGCCTGGGCGATAGTGGAATATCTGCACCGCACAAGCCTGAGGCCCAAGACGCTGTTTGCCACCCACTACCACGAACTCAACGAGATGGAGACCTTTCTGGAGAGGGTGCGCAACTACCACATTTCTACCCAGGAGGTGGACGGGCACGTGATTTTCCTGCGCAAACTGTGCGAAGGAGGCGTGGCCAGCAGCTTCGGCATCCACGTGGCCCGCATGGCCGGAATGCCCCAGGAAGTGCTGTATGCCGCCCAGAAAAAGCTGGACAGCCTGGAGAATAAGACTGCCGGAGATCCCTCGACTTCGCTCGGGATGACAGGGGGTTCTTCGCTCGGAAGCGCAAAGGGCATGCAACTGTCGTTCTTCCAACTGGACGACCCGCTTCTGCTTGACATTAAACACATTATAGAAAAGATAGATATCAATACGCTTTCCCCACTAAACGCTTTTGATACAATCCGACAAATCAAAAACAAATTAGCTGGAGGAAAAGACGATGGAAATCTTTCACCAAATCAAAACTGACCCTTTAAGGGCATTTCTCTCCCTGTTCGGGGTGAGTGTAGGTATCTTTGTAGTAACCCTGTCATTTGCGCTGGTAGAGGCCTTCTCGAAGGCCGTAGCGTCCGGTTTCGACCATTTCGGAAGCGACATGATCATGGTGGAGCGCTTCCCCGTGGACTCGCACGGCGATGACGCAGCCGGCGGCGCGGCCGAAAGGCCGGACGAAGGCGACAGCGCCGACTGGAACCGCTACGCCGCCCGGCCCCAGGCCAGCTGGCAGGACTTTCTGGCCGTCGCGCCGCTGACGGATCCCTCAGCTACGCCCGGGATGACAGAAGGCACTACGCCCGGGATGACAGCTGGGGCGTGGAGGGCCTTTGCCGGCAAGGCCGACGCAGACATCTACTTCGAGGGCAAGACCATGCGCGACGTCCGCCTGCTGGGCGTGGGCGGGGCGTGGCAACACCTGGTGTATTCTTCCGTGTGCGCCGGCCGCAGCTTCTCCACCGCAGAGACCTCGGGCAGCGAGCCCAAAGCCATAGTCGGGGCCAAAATCGCCTCCGAACTGCTCGGGGCCGACCCTTCTGACTACTCCGCCGCCTGCGGCAAAACCATTCGCAGCGGCGGCCGCAACCTCACGGTCACGGGCGTTATGTCCCTGGAAGGCAAGAATATAATCAGCCTCTACGCCACCGACTACGCCATCATCGTCCCCTTTGCCACGGCAGAAGCGATTGCGGGCAGCGACGCCCTGGAAACCATGGTCGCAGTGGGCCCGGGAGCCATGGACCGCGATGCCGCAGTGGGCGAAGTCCGGCGTCTGGTGCGCGCCGCCCGCCGGCTTTCGCCCGTCCAAAGCGACAACTTCGCGGTGAACACCATGGAAGACCTCTGCCGGCAGACTATGTCTCTGACAGGCAAAATCTCCACCGCCGGCATCGTAATAGCCCTTTTTTCCCTGCTGATAGGCGGTTTCGGAATAGTGAACATCATGCTGGTCAGCGTGCGCGAACGC
Organism: uncultured Bacteroidia bacterium; assembly: GCA_902767355.1. GTDB lineage: Bacteria > Bacteroidota > Bacteroidia > Bacteroidales > UBA932 > Equibacterium. The sequence goes on along the minus strand of CACXHG010000095.1, from coordinate 9,330 downwards.
TCCTGGCAGATCGGGCTCAAACTGGCCCTGGGGGCCACCCGGCGGCGAATTCTTTGGGAATTCATTTTGGAGGCCCTGCTGCTGTCGGCCCTTGGCGCAGTTTTGGGGCTGCTGCTTGCCGCAATGGTGTGCGCGCTTATTCCGGCCACGCTCATCAAAGTGGCCGTCAGCCCGAGCCTGGCGCTGCTCTCGGCCGGCATTGCGCTCGCTCTCGGCCTTGCAAGCGGCATAGCTCCAGCCCTTCAGGCCTGTCGCCTCAACCCCGTCGATGCCCTCCGCCAATAAAATAAAAGACCGGCCCGTATGGGCCGGTCTTTCTATGTTGTGATAACTATCGATTAGTCGTCAACTACGCAGATAGCAACACGGTTCTTCTCTGCAGGGTTTGCGAACGGACGCTCGCGGCTGCCCTTGAAGTCGGTGATGATGCGGCTTTCTGCAATACCCTTCTCTACGAGAGCCTTCTTAACGCTGTTGGCGCGGTTCTCAGAGAGTTTCCAGTTGTGAGCATCGCTACCAGTCTCGATATCGGCATAACCGGTAACTTTGATCTTGGTGTCGGGGTTGTCGTTGAGAACCTTAACGATATTGTCGATCTTGTAAGCCTCGCTCTCGCGGATGTAGTACTTGTCAAGATTGAACCAGATGTTCTCTACGTATGCCTCAAACTCGGGTTCCGGTTCGGGAGCGGGAGCAACGGGCTCAACAACGGGTTCCGGTTCGGGTTCGGGTTCGGGCTCTGCAACGGGTACAGGTACGGGAACGGGAGCGGGAACGGGTTTCTTGCCCAGGCGGATCTTGAGGCCGACGAGAGCCTGATACTGCCAGTCAAAGTCGGGAGTGTAGCTGCCGGGCTTGGAGTTGAACTTGTCGCTCAAAGCGTTGCAAGCCAGCTCGAGGCCGAGGGCTACGCGATAACCCAGCTGGAAGTCAGCGCCAATACCAGCGCGGCCAACGGGAGAAATCAGATTGTTGTCCCAACGTTTGCTGAGCTCGATGGGATATGCATCTTTAGCGGGAGCGCCATTGTTGAAAGCGTAGTTAGCGCCGGCACCCAGGAAGATGTACGGGTTGAAAATGCGGCCAGCCTTGTAACCACCGAGGTTTGCAAGGTTGAAGAGGAAGTCCAGACCGCCCTGAGCGTAGTTCCAACCATAGAGAAGGTCTTCGCCCTGCTGAGGGAGAGCACCTTTGCCCTGATAGCCGTTGAAATTGAGGCGGGCGCCCACAACGGGAGAGAACTGCCAACCGAGGTTCAGCGCAGCTGCGGGGAGAGAAACCTGATTCATGAAGGTTGACTCACCTACAGTGTAACCTGCACCACCCTGGAGCTGAAGATACCAGTAAGGATTAAATTCCTTGTTCTGCGCGTTCATCACAAAAGTGATGCACAGCATAGCAACAATTGAAAATAATTTTTTCATGATGTAGTGTAAAGTTATTAATTATGTTAACGTCTTCTGTTTTTTGCGCATAAAATCGCTGCGCTAAGGTAATAATTATTAAGATTATTTACAAAAAAAAATGGGGTGACCGATTGGCCACCCCAAATTTCTATTTAGAATTTTCGATTATTCGAAGATCACTTCCCAAGTAGGTCTTACTGCATCACCAGGTGTGCGTTGAGCATTGTCTGGATCGCAATCTTTGTGGAACACATTGGAGTGAGCTACAGAAAGAACCTTGATATTACCCTTGTCAGCAAGAGCTGCGAGACCAGGGATAGTGAGGGTAACCTCATACTGAGTGTCCTTGTCAACCTGGAGGTTAGTACCCTCGTTGTACCAGTATATCCAACCCGATGTAGTATCGATGCGGAGGCATTCCGTCTCATAACCATTATCGAGGATAGTACCAAAACTTTGATCGATCGGTGTTGCGAGCTTCCAGGTAGGGCGGTTAGCAACATCCGCAAGAGACTCAAGTAGACCAGGATAGATGTACCTGTAATCGTTATTCACTGTATTGGTAGCGAAGTCATAGATTACGATGTTCTCATTATCTACATCGAGAATCTGGATGTTTGCCTGCTTAGCGCACCAGTCTTTGCCACCCTCTGCCGTTACACCCTTATGAGTGTGAAGAACCACGTCGGTAACTTTCAGCTTGAACGGGTTGATGAAGCGTACGATGTAAGCCTTGACAACCTTCTCGGTACCGTTGGCGAGTTTAACCTTGATGTCAACTACATAGTCGCGATACTCCTCGTAAGCCTTGAAGGCTTCCTTCATAATCATCTCCTGATACTTGTAGGTAGGAGTGGATTCAGCAAGCTTGAAGATCTCGGCAGAAGTTGTAGGAACCTGGCTGCCATCGGCGAACTTGGTGTTATCCCAGTTGATAGCCATTGACATGTTAGCAACGTTAGGCTGCTCATCGAGATACTGACCGTAGTCTTTGATGTGCTCCTTGATGGATGTCTGAGGCTTCCAAGTACCGTCAACAGCTTTACCCTTAACCATAACGATAGAGTCAACATAAGGGAACTGGCCGGCAGGACGAGCTGCAGGATACTTGGTGACAGGATCAGGATTGATGATGGTCTTGGTCAGCTGAGTGCGGGCTACATCGTCGTAGAGGATGTAGTCAGGGTGGAGGACAGGCTCAGTCTCAGTCCAGTCGATAACGACATTCCACTTGATAGTGTAGCATACAGTGGGGTACTTGTTATCCTTAGGAGTGAAGGTGTACTGAACGGAACCAGGACCCAGAGGCACCTTGTTGTTGAGGGTTACGTTGAACATCTCGTTGTTGCGGGCAAACTGTGCACTGTAGCTCTCAGGAACAGCAGGAGTAGAAGTCATGCGAGGTTCAGCAGTGTAGATATTGTTGAAGCCCTGCAGATCCATATCAAGAGCGTCATCCCAAGCATGATCACGATTCTCGGGATCGGGGAGCTGAGACTCCAGGCTCTCGAACGGAGCAAGAGTCTTGAAGGTCTTGCTGAGTGCAAGGTAATCAATATCACCAAGATCGAAGGTTACGTTCTTAGTCTTGTTGCTGTCAGGAACGATGAGGAGCAGGTAGTGACCCATGAACTCATCCAGCCACAGGAATCTGTTTGCATTGAGATGAGCATAGTTAGTGTTCATCTCACCGCCTGTTGTAGGTCCATAAACGGAACCATAACGTCTGCCTGTAGCCTGGTCGATGATTGTCGCGTCAGCGCAAATCATTACATAACGACCGATATAATCTTCAGCGCCCTCTTTGATGGAAACCTTACCGTCCTCGGTGCAGGTCACCTTGTCGTAGCCGTCAAAATTATTGTTAATGTATTCGCCACTGACGTTGTCATCATAAATACCATCATTGTGATAACCCCATGCAGACCAAGGACCATTAGCCTGAGAGTTGGCCTCGCAGTAAATAAAATACTTATAGTCTACCTTGAAACCCAGGGACTCAAGCTGTCCGTAGTAAGGATCTGCAAAGCGCATGTGGCTTGCAACATCATAAGTGGTACCATCAACCAGATAGTCATTTTCATAAGCCCAAACCGGACCGTAGGTTGCAAAGGTCTGAGAATTGTATGCAAGACGCCATCTAGCTGCCTGCAGATCAGGATTATGACGGTTGTATGCAGTCCAAAGAGGGTAAACATAGCGGAGTTTCAGTGCGGTATAGTCAGAAACGATAGCCTCAGCGTGGGCAGCGCTCTTTGCAGCTTCGAGAGCGACGATCGTCTCATAGCTGACGCTGTTGGCATTCACCCAAGCTGCCATTGATTCATAAGCACCCTTGAAGTATCCATTATCCCTAAGACCCATATTGAAAATGTCACTCATAGGCTGTCCGCCGGGATCATTGGGAGAATAAGTTACATTTGCAAAGTTGGTGTTTCCTGCGGTGGCAGCGGCAATTTCTGCTGTCCACTGATAGTCCCAAGCAAGAGCAGATTTCATTGCCATCAACTCGAGCAACCACTCGATAGGCTTGTCTGCAAAGTATTTCCAATAATCTACATAGCCTGTTACATTCAGCTGGTCTGCACCTGCCTTTTTAACATCAACTTTAGCTATAGCACTATTATACTTGTCACCGTCTGCTTTGGTAGCGAACTCTCCTACCTGGAGACGACGGTCAAGCATAGAGAACTGATATTCAGAAAGGTCAGCGTTTGCGGGGTTAACCCTATATTTAAGATTGAGAGCGCTTACAGGCGGCTGACGGAATTCTTTGGGCTGATCGATAGTAGAAGCATAAGCGATACGCTCACCAAGGATATTCAAAGCAGATTTAACAGCATTTGCAATAGCCGGGTAGTCGTAAACGATTTCGCCAGGTTCGATTGCACCGTCCACATCACCATAACCCATGGCATCAGGCCACTTATAGTTGAAGTCCTGTGAATAGCAATCCCAATGAGAATCGTAACCAGCCTTGCTGGTCTGACCAGTTATGCCAAGATAGGAATTGTAAAGCATGCACCAGAAGCGGGCATTGAAGGCTGCGGGGTCCTTGTAAGGATCTGAGCCCGAGTTATTGTCCAGCCACTGCCTGAACTGCGGGTTGGCCTGGCGGAAGAGCACATACATCTCCCACTTGGTCGGGGTAATGGAATAAACAGTTGCCTGAGGCATGCCAAGAGTTGCATCCCAAACCTCGGGGATAACAGCCAGGCTGCTGAGGCCGGTTGCAAGGCTAATCTCGACGATACCGTCGGGAGCATCCTCTACGTTGTGGAAGGTGACAATCTGATTGTCAGCATCCCATACAGCGGTGATAGTGCCTTTAGGGAGCCACTCCTTATCGCTAACGGTCTCTTTCTTGGTCTCGCCGTTAACGAGGATCCACTTACCGTAGTTCTCGTTTTCTTTGTCTGTGCAAGGATAGTAGTAGTCACCGTTGGTGCCTTTGTCGCCCTTATCACCCTTGAGGGATTTGAGCCACTCAGCTTCGGTGCCAGTGTAACCGTTGGCCTTAGCTACTTCGTAAGCGCTCTTGCCATCAGGACCGGTAGGACCGGGAAGGCCCGGGTCGCCCTGAGCGCCGCGGGAAGGCATTTGGGTATCAACGAAAGCTGCACCATCGGTGCTGCTCCACCAGTTACCGTTGTCGCCGATTTTCCAAACGGTACCGTCTTTACCGTCTTCACCGTCTTCGCCGTCTTGGCCATTGAGGACGTCGAAAGTGTCTTTGCCGTTTGCAACCTTGCCGCTCAGGTGAACCCTGACACCGCCAGGAATGGCCTCGACATCAGTAATTACTGCACCTGCCTTGATGGCAGCATCAAGTTCATCGACCTTTTTCTTAAGGTCTTCGTACTTTTCCTGAAGCGCAGCAATGTCTGACCCGTAGTCCTTAGTACAAGCGATCAGAACACTCACAGCTGCCATGCAGACAACTGCAAGTCTAAAAAACATTTTACGTTTCATTGTGTTAAACATTAATTTAAATGGATTATAAAATTGCTTATAATTCTATTTAGTATTTGCGCACTACGCACAAAATATTGGTCAAATATAGATATAAAATACTTAACCACAAAATTTTTTGCGGGAATGTGCGTCAGAATTGTTCAAAAATTGTCAATATTTTAATAAAATTTTGCTCTATAATCTTTTATGTCTGCTTCTTGCGATATAATACCGGGGAGTGCCTGCATCAGATAGTAGTTCTTCTGGGCAGCACGGCCTTCGGCGTCGGCTTCGGTGTAGTATTCACCCTTGTCGGCCTTGTTAACACGGAAGAAATAAACGCCCACAGAGCCCTTCACAGGGCCGATTACCTTGCCTTCGGGAGCTGCGGCGATGGCGCCAGCGAACGAAGGTTCCAGGCTCATGTCCGGGCTGGAGAAACTGATGCCGTCGCGATGGTTCACCGTGGTCGAGAACTTCTCGGCCAGGGCCTCCAGGGACTCGCTGCCGCTGACTTTCTCAGAAGCCTCTGCCATAAGCTTTTCTACCTTCTTCTGGTTGATCAGCTGGGTCAGGATATCATCTTTGACCTCTTCCAGGGGCATCTGCCCCTCCTTGCGGGTCTTGGTGACTGCTGCCACAAAGTGATATTTGTTGTCTACAGTTATCACGTCTGACACACTGCCGGCCTTGGTCTTGCGGTCAAACACCCAGTGGACCACGCTGCGGGCATTGTCCACCACGCCTATGCGGCGGGTGTCTATGGTCACGTGCTGCACGGGTATCACCGGCAGGCCTTCTTCTTTGACGATGGAGGCAAACTTTTCATAGCTGCCGTCGCTGCGGTCGGCCAGGTCGGCCGCCTTCATGAGGTATTCGCGGTATGTATCCTCGCTGGGAGTGATGTTCTTGCTGAGCGTAGCCAACTGAACTTTCTCTTTGAGGCGGGTAGCCTGCTCGCTCTTGAGAACAGCCACCATCTGATACTGGTCTATATTTACCAGGCGCACCTCGCCCGGCTTCATTTCAAAGGCTACGTTAAAGAAATCCATGTTGTTGGCGGCCAAGCTCTGGCGGGTTACCCATCCGCCGGGCGCCAGGTCGGCACTGGAGCCGTCCTTGCGGACCGCTGCCAGCAGGGAGTCGGCAGAAGCCTGCTCGGCTGCGGGATATACGCGGTAGGAGATGCTCACGGAGTCGGGCATCATCTTGCGGTCCACGATGCGCACTGCAGAGAAAGCGGTGGCGGTGGAATCTATGGCACTGGCTGCAGCCGGCATGCCGAAAGCGTAGTCGGCAAACTTGGCGGGCAGCTGCTCACGAGTGTAGAAACCCTCGTCCCAACGGCGGTCGGAGTTGAGCGCCACAAAGTTCTTCAGGTTGTCAGAAGCCTTGAACTCCTCGTAGAGAGCGTCGAAGTTCTCTTTGATGGCGGCTATGTCTTCCTGGCTGGGAACAACCTCGAACAGGACGTACTCTATGTCGCGGTTGTCCTTCTGGACGAACTGTTTCTTGCGGTCGTTGTAGTATTTCTGTACTTCTGCAGGGGATATCTTAAGGGTGGAGTCCACGCCGAAGTTGATGGGAACCACAAAGAAATCCACATCCTTTGTGGTGTTGCCCTCTTCTACCGCGCGGGCCAGCTGCGCTGCATTGAGCACGGAGCTGCCACGCAGGGCGGAATAGTACTTGCCGTACATCTGCTGGGTATAGACCTGCTCTTTGAGATAGTCCCAGTACTTGCGGGAGACACCGCTCTCGTCCAGATCCATCTGGGAGAGGAACTCCTTGACTGCATCGGGGCTGAAACGGCCGCTTTCGTCCATGAACATGCGCTGCTGCGCCATTACCGGCGAAGGGGTCTCGCCGTGCAGCAGGTCCACCATCTCGGCGTCTTCTACATAAAAGCCGGCATCGTTGATCTTGGGGAAGAATACCCTCTGGTTGTAGATCTGGTTCCAGGTCATCTCGCGAATCTGGTTCTGGGCCTCTTCGCTGTTGGAATTGCCTCCGTTAAGGGCCTGCATCAGCGCCGAGTTGCGCTCCACTGCCGTGAAATAGTCGCGGTAAGTGACGGCTTTGCCCTTCATCTGCCCGACATTATTCTCTTTTGACATACTCTGCAATGTTGACCCGAGAGTATTAGGGTCTATGATAAACGACAGCAAAGCCACCGCTATCAGGATAGAAATAAGAATTCCGAGCTTGACCCGGATTTTCTCCAAAACGGCCATATCAGTATTTTTTGGTTTTAATCATAAAAAACAGCAAACCACCCCACGTTAAATGGGTATTAGCGCGCAAAATTATAAAAATTTATTTAATACGCGGCAATGGGCCCACAAAATTCACCGTATCTATGTAAAATTTGGTGGAATCTTCAACTACCCGCCCGTAAGAATCGAAGGGGCGCAGAATGGTAGAGCGGTTCGCGCGCTGGTCGCTGCGCATGCCGTAGCCCTGCAGTTTGCCTTTGGGAGAGGTCATTATCACATAGTTGTCGGTGTATATCTGCTCGGCCTGCTTGTCCCAGTACACCGTGTCGGTGATGATGCGCTCGCCCTTGACGTGGTTGAGAATATTCACGTTGCCGAAAGCCATCCAGTCATCCTTGCGCCGAGCGGTGGTGTGCTGGGCACCCTCCGCCACCAGCTGCGACTCCAGCAGGCCGTCTTCGTTGTAGATATACACCTCGAAGCCTTCGCTGTAAACCTCCTTTGTGGTAGGGACCGAATCCTTTTCGAACTTATAGGTGTCCATGGCCCGGGTGCGCATCTCCATGGTGAGGTCGGCCTTCTGATATTGGCGGGCCTGCATGCCGCGCACGCTCTGGACCGGAGTCGTCTCCCAGTCGATGGTCTTTTTTTCCGGGTCTTTGGAACAGGAAATGGCCATCACGGCCACACCTATATATATAAAGAACGGTAGAGACAGGCTTCTGCCCGCCTCTACTATAGCGTTCTTTATGGAATCAATGCGTTTCGTTATTTGAGTCTTACTGTGGTTGTCTCCCTCAGGCCGCCGCAACTTACGGTGTAGCTCTGGCCGTTGGTCAGATCGTACATGAAGGCGTCTGCGCTGCCGGGGAAGTAGGCTGCATACTGTCCTGCGAGGGCATTTGCTTCGGCTGCGAGGCTTGCATCCACGGCCTTGGCGCGGTTTACATAGTCGTAAGCTACCCAGAAATGAGCGATGGACTCGATCTCATTGCCGCCGCAACGGGCTGTGCCCCAGATGGTACCGATCAGCAGGTAGGCGCGGCCCTTGAAGTTGTCGCTAAGTTCTGCCGCCTTCTTGGCTGCTGCCACTGCGGCTGCGGGGTTGCCGGCCTTCTTATAATTATAGGCACCCAGCTCGAAGTAATAGTTGGCAAGCTGTTCCTTGTCTTCGGGATTGCAATTGTTCACGGCCTCGTTCAGATACTTGACTGCCTTGGAAGCCTCGTCCTTGCGGGAGTAGAGCTTGTAGAGCAGGTATGCACTGCCGGCAGAAGGATCTTTGGCGTAGAGGGCCTCCACAGCCTTGAGGTAGAGCTCGCTGTCCAGGCAGTCGGCAGCAGAGAGCAGCTTGACCACGGAGCGGATGTTGTCCTCGTCGTCCGGAGCGGCCTCGAAGCGGGGGGTGAGCATCGCGAGCAGGTTGTCGCAGTCGGCCACGCCGCAGTTCATGAAGAGGGTCTCGACGTCTTTCTGCGCCTTGCGCAGCTTCTCGTCGTCTTTGGCAGCCACGGCTGCGGAGAGAGTCTCGCTGATGGCGGTATAGTCGCCCATCACCTGCTCTGCACCCATCTTGCCTTCGGAATAGAGGTTGGCTGCGGATTCCATAAGCTTCACGTAAACCAGGTCGCTGGATTTGTCGCCTGTCACAGCAAAGATCTTCTTCATCTCGTCGTAAACAGCCTGGGGATCGTTTTCTTTCCACTTGAAGTTTACGATGTCGATGGTCTTATTGTTGAGCGCAGTCACCGCTG